>CAJJMX010000052.1 GCA_905192935.1 uncultured Mailhella sp. | reverse complement strand
GCCCTGCCTTCCCGTCAACGCCTGCCGAACCGGCGAAGCCGGGAGGCAGAACCAAGGGGGCGCGGGGGAAATTATTTCCCCCGCATTGCCTTTTCTGTCTTTTCTGCCTTTCCTGTCTTCTAGCGTCTTTCAAGAACGAGCATGGTCAACGGCGGCAGGTAAAGGGTGATGTCCTGCATATCGATGCCGGTGGAAGCATCGCTGAAGTGTTCGGTGGGAGGAGTATGGGGGACGAGGTTGCCGCAGCCGCCGAAACGAGGCTCATCGGAAGAGAGTATTTCCACGTATTTTCCCGGCTCCACACGGAAGCGGAATTCAGGTTCCGGGCGGGTTTCGTGGAAGTTGAAGGCGAAGAGGAGTCTGCCTCGGGAGAAGGCAAGAAGTCTCTTGTCTTCATGGATGAATCGAAATTCCGGGTTCCGGGCGAAGTCGCGGCGGTGTTTGTCCACGATTTCCTTCATCTGGGCCTTATCCCAGCGGGCCAGGGCGGCGTAGAAGGAAAGCTGGTCTTCGGCTAGCTGCCATTGACGGTGGGCGTGTTCCTGGTCGTCGAGCCATTCGGGGTGACCGAATTCCGCGCCCATGAAGTTGAGGTAGCCCGCGTCGGCGGACATGAGGGTAATGCCGCGCATGAGCCGGTACAGGGCCACGCCGCGGGTTTCGTTCCATGTGGCATTGAAGGGGCTCATGCGGGTGTACATGGAATCGCCCACGAGCCGCCAGATCATGGCGTCGTCGCCGTTGATGCACTGATCGTGGCATTCCACATAGCTGATGGTCCGGTCGTAGGGGCGGTGATTGGTCATTTCGTACCAGAGGCGGCCCATGGCGGACGGCGTTTTCACGTACTTGCCCCAGAAATCGGGCAGGCCCATGGCAAAGCGGTAATCAAAGCCGAGTCCGCCCTGCTCCGGGCGGCAGGTCAGACCGGGCATGCCGCTGAACTCCTCGGCAATGGTCACGGCCGAGGGATTCAATTCATGCACAAGCTCGTTGGCCAGGCAGAGATAAAGCTCCCCGGCGGCGTTGGTACGGCGGCTGCCGTCAGGCGCATAGAAGCAACGGCCCACATGCTCGAAGCTGTCGCCGATGCCGTGGTCGGTATAGAGCATGTTGCCCACGGCGTCGAAGCGGAAGCCGTCCACATGAAACTCTTCCATCCAGTATCGGCAGTTGGAAAGCAGGAAGCGGCGGGTCATGTCCCTGCCGAAATCGAAGGACGGCGTGCCCCACTGATTGGAACGCTCATCAAAGAAATAGGAGCTTGTATCGTAGCGCGCCAGGCCCTGCTCGGTATTGGCACAGGCATGGGCGTGCGTAATGTCAAGAATCACGGAAATGCCCAGGCGGTGCGCTTCATCCACCAGGTGACAGAACCCGTCCGGCTCGCCGTAGCGCGAAGAAGGCGCAAAATAGCTGCTCACCTGATAACCGAAGGACTTATAAAGCGGATGTTCAGGCACGCCCATGAGCTGTACGGCGGTATATCCGCAGGATTTTATGCGCGGCAGCATGTCGCGAATGAAATCGTCGTAACTGCCTATGGAGCCGGGCGTGTGATTGCGGGCATCCTGCGACATGCCTATGTGCGCCTCGTAAATGCGCGGAAACTTCGGCCGTACGGGACGGGCATGACGGAACTCATAAGGCTTTTCCGGGTTCCACACGCGGGCGCACCACATATCGGGATTGCTTTTGTTCTGCTCCACCCAGCGGGCGAAGGCAGGCACGCGGCGCACAATGCCCGGCTCTCCCGTGCCTTCCAGATGCAGCTCGTAGTAATCGCCGTGGGCAAGCGCGTCCTTCGGCAGATAGATGCGCCAGAGTCCGCCGCCAGCGTTCACCATCTCCCATTCGGGACGACGCTCGAAATTCGTACGGTTCGAGACCAGCCACACACGGGTGGCCTGCGGCATCCATTCCGCCATGAACCAGGAGTCTCGCCCCTCGGGATCGAGGACCTGATGCAGTCCCAGTCTTTCATGCAGATCGGCATAATGCACAAGCGAGCCGTAGCCCCGGCGCAGACGCGCCATTTCATCCTGAAAACGCTGCGTTCTCTCTCTCAGAAAGGAACGATAGTCGGAAAGCTCATTATCGGTCAACGGATTCAGAAGCGCCATGCCAAACTCCTTGCCAGGTCGTTCCATCGTCAAGTCCCGCCGCACAGGACCCTCTGCCTCTCATTATCGTTGAGCCCGCCTCAGGCGACGCTCCGCTCTTTTACCGAAGCATAACGGATATGGAGTCCGGGGGCAATCAATACGACAAAGACCTTTTTTATTTCCGACACAAACTCCCCCGACACGGAGCCGCTTTTCCATCTTGTCCGGGCGCACTTTACGGACACGGGACTTGCACGATGACGGCCGCGTTTAACGCCGGAAATGAATTCCGGCTACCGGTCGCCGTCGGTCGGTCTCCTTACGCCGCCCCGGGACCCGGAGCAGTCAGAATCGACCGTTCTGCCTGCACATTTCTCCCCTCACCCTTCTTTCTGCGCATCATCTTCCCGTTCTGCACAGTCCGTCAGCTGCGGTGCAGCCGCGAGGCGGAAACAGAGAAGGCGCGGGGAAAAAATTATTTTCCCCGCATGCCTTTCCTGCCTTCTACTTTTCAGCATCCGCCCGGACGCCCGAAGCCTCTTCGGTGAGGTAACGGACGGCAAGTCTGGCGGCGAGCGCGAGCTGCTCCTCACGGGACATGGATTCGTCGTCCATTTTGGCGATGAGCACGTCGCTCAGGATGCGGCCTATCATGGGACCGGGCTGAACGCCGAGATTTTTCAGATCATCGCCGTTGACATCGGGCTTCATCTGACGTCCCCTGTAGATGTAACGGGTAAGCTTTTCATGCTGTTCGGGATTATCCTCCTGCGCCAGCAGATAAAGCAGCGTTTCGAGGGGAGCGCGACCGAGCATCCTGTGCAGATCGCTGAGAGATCCCTTCTTCTTTTCCCACTGGTTCATTCCGGAACGCGCGGCCATGATGGCTGAGCGAACCTGCATGGTTTCGCGCTTGCGCTTGTCGGAAAACTGAAGTCTGTCCAGCAGGGATTCCACCTCCGGCGCCGGAGCACGCCTGCACAGGGCTATGAGCATGAGCATGAGCAGATCCGGTTCTTCCGGCAAATACATTCTCATGTACCACTCAAGGACCCGGCGTACCCTGTCGGCCATGTCGCGCTTTTCATCGTTCATGGCAAGAAGCGGATGCACTTCGGCAAGCAGACCGAGCTCGTCCATGCGACGAAAACCGAGATAGGGATTGCGTTCCTCCATCATGAGTTCGAGCTCGTGACAGATGCGCGAGCCGGACAAATGATGAATAAGATGCAGATCATCTATGGCGTTGCGCATGAAACGCTCACACTGCGCTCCCATGCGGAAGCCGTAGCGCTGTTCGAAGCGCACCGCCCGGAACATCCGTGTGGGATCTTCCACAAAGCTCAGGGCGTGCAGAGTACGTATGCGCTTGTTGCGTATGTCCTCCTGCCCGTCGAAGAAGTCCACAAGCTGGCCGAACACCTGCGGATTCAAACGCACGGCCATGGCGTTGATGGAAAAATCCCTCCGGTAGAGATCCATCTTGATGGAGCCGCGCTCCACCTGCGGAAGCGCACCGGGTTCGGAATAGAACTCCAGTCGTGCGGTGGCTATGTCCACCTTGATTTCCGTGGTGTCGGCAAGATGCGTACGTCGGTGTTTTTCCACGTCGGCGCACAGGCTTTCGGCCGGGAACACCAGCATGGCGGTCATGAACTCGCGGTGTTCGCGCACGCGGCCCTTGAGACGTATGGCCAGATTGTGGGCAAAGGCCATGGCATCGCCCTCGATGACAAGGTCTATGTCGATGTCCGGCCATTTGAGGCCCTTGCCGTCCATGACGAGGTCGCGCACGAAACCGCCCACCACATAGACTGACGCGTTTATCTCCTGCCCTATTTCACCTGCCATGCGCAGAAAATCGAGACACGGCGCGGACAGCCGCTTACGCATGACGGAGGTGAGATTTCTTTCCTTGCGGGCCTTGCGGCTCACCGGCGGAATGTGCGCGCCGTTTTCCCCCATGAACAGACGTATGATGTCGGTTCGTGTGACCACGCCCACCACCGGACGGGTCATGAGCTCGGCCTCACGCTCATCCTCGTCCATGCCTTCCACATCGCCGCCGCCGACCACAGGAATGAGACGCTGCTGACAGCCTATCATGATATCGACAAGTTCCTGAATGCCTGCGCTTTCCGGAACCACGCTGAAGCTGCGCTGCATGTACATGCTCACCTTGATGTGTGCCAGCCCGTGGCTTGATGCCTTGGCAGCGGTCTCCTGCGCCAGAAGACCAATGCAACGCTGCGTCCCCTCGGCAAAAATAGGCACGGCCTTGAGCCCGTAACGGATCATGAGAGCCTGCGCCTCGCCTATGGTCAGACGCTCAGACGCACCGAGTGCAGGACTCGTCATAAGCTTGCCTGCGTTTTCATCGGCGTTCACAATAAGCGAGGCCTGCATCTTCAAAAAGTCTCGGACCTGTGGAAGCGTCATATCCTTCACCGAGGCCGAGGCTGCATAGTAGTGTCCGCCGCCGCCGAGTCTGCGGCATATTTCTCCCACGTCCACAAGAGGCGTACGGCTGCGGCCGACCACCTGCACCTTGTCCTCCATGGAGGCGACGGCAAAAATCACGGAACAGTCCTCTATTTCCATGATGCGCGGCGCAAGCGTGGCGAAATCTTCAAGAAAAGTCTCCGTCTGCATGGAAGATATGGCCATGACCACGCCGCCGCCTATGTCGCGAGCCTGCGTGTTTTCCAGCATGACGGAAAGCGCCTTGAGCTGCTCACGGCCCATGACCCGGGTGATGAGGCGGCTTACCACGGCAAGATCGGCGCCGCGGGAAAGCAGCCACGAAGCCGCGTCGAAATCTCTCGGCGTAGTGGAGCTGTACACGAAAGAGCCCGTATCACCGTAAATGCCTCCGGCAAGAGAGGTCGCCACTTCGCACGTCACATCAAGATTTCTGCGGCGTATCTCCTCCACCAGAAAGGTACTCACCGCCCCTACCTTGTCATCCATCATGATCGTAGCGGGAAGACGGTCGTCGCCCTCGTCGTCGCTCAGCGGATGATGATCCCAGACATGGATGTCAAGATCCCTACGTTCCAGCAGCTTCTTCACCTGAGGAAGACGGCTCGCCAGATGCGTATCCACCACCACAAGACGCCTCACCTGTGAAATATCCAGATCCCGCTGACTGACACAGGGATAGAGCGGCTCCACCACCTCGTCGTAAAACTCCTGTACCTGACGCTCCTGACTGCCGGGGAAAAGCAGCACGGCATCCGGATACAGAACAAGCGCACCCACCAGCGCGGCTATCGCGTCGTTGTCGGCGTTGGCGTGACAAGTGATGACGGTTTCAGTGTTCATGAAGCATCCTTTCCTTGATTGAGAACTCGTTTCAGAGAAATGCTGCCGAAAAGGCGGGCGTTCCCAGCCGTAAGATCAGAGGGCACGGTCTCCGGACTCTTCCTTTCGGCAAACGGAGCCATTCTCCCCGTCCCCCGGACCGCCCTGAGATTGTGGAGACTCGCTCTTGTCCGCTTCTTCGACACTGTCCCCCGCGTGGAACAGATTGCGCGGATGACAACGCCGATACACGTTTTCCAGAATATCGGAGCGCACATGGGTATACAGCTCCGTGGCGGCAAGGTCACTATGACCAAGCAGCATCTGCACGGTACGAAGGTCGGCCCCGCCTTCCAGAAGATGCGTGGCAAAGGTGTGTCTCATGGTATGCGGAGAAATGTCTCGACCGATGCGGGCTTCCAGCGCGTAGCGACGGATGAGCTTCCACACGGCCTGACGGGTAAGCCCCTTGCCGGAACGATTCAAAAACACCCGGCTGTCCTGCGGCATGAAGTCCGGCCGCACATTCTGAAGATAGTCGTCCATGACGGCCACGGCCCGGGCATGCATGGGAACGAGACGCTCCTTGCGTCCCTTGCCGAACACACGCACCACACCGCTTTGCAGATCGATGTCCAGAGGCCGCAGATTCACGAGCTCGGACACACGCATACCGGAAGCGTACATGAGCTCGAGCATGGCGTGATCGCGCCGCCCGAGACGATTGTGCCTGTCCGGCGCATCGATGAGACGCAGCACCTCATCTCGGGAAAGCACGTTGGGAAGCACACGGGGAAGCTTCGGTCCATCCAGAAGTTCGGCCGGATTTCCGCTCATGAGCCCCTGATCCACACACCATCCGAGAAATCCCCGCAGACAGGAAAGCCGACGTGCCAGAGTACGCTTGCCGTCGCCTCTCCGGCGCAGCCACACCACGAAAAGCAGAAGCTGCTCGTCGTCCAGCGACGAGAGTGCCTGCCTCGCCGTGCACTCTTCTGCCCCGCTTTCCTCAAGAAAAGTCGACAGAGCCGCAATGTCCTGACGATAGGAATCCACCGTCATGGGAGACAGTCCGCGCACAGCGAAAAGTTCATCGAGCCAGCGCTCACCGAGAGCCCGCAGGCTGTCCGAAGGCGCACACCTTGCGGCAAAAAGTGCCGTAGGCTTCTCTTTCTTCTCTTCCGCTCCGGCGGCAACAGGTGCATCTATCACGGCCTGTGCTTCCAGAACGGCGGATTTCTCCACCGTTTCTTCCCTGCTCTTGCGGGGGCGTCCGCGTCCCCGCCTTACAGCTGCGGGCCACGGCTCCAGACCGGAAACGGCCACCTTGTCTGCCGTCATGCAAAACCTCCTTCCTCCGGGGCATCCCCCCGGACATGCACAAGCCTGAAAAAGGCATGCACAACTTCAAATTAACGGCGGGAGAAGGACGCGTCAACGTTCTGCATGCCGTGTTTCTTTTGTCTCAAGCGCCATCCTCCCAGAAAAGAGCCCGCAGCACGACGAGCTTGTGAAGAAAATCGAAACAAAAAAGAAATAAAAACAAAATCATCAGTGATTCCACGGTAAAAAGCATGCTGCACAACCCCTCACGGCTTGTGAACATCCTGCGTTTTCATCAGATTTGTCGTTATCCTCCCCTTGCCTTTACCCGTCCATGACGGTATTGTGATGGCGCTTAAAATGTTCCTTTGCCCCATGGCATGACTCTGTATCTTCCGGGTGTGTGATTTGCCGACAATGAAAAAATATCTGCCGATTCTGGGAAAGCTCCTCGTTCTTCTCATCTGTGCGCTGGCCTGCTGGCTTCTTTACGACAAGCTCAAGCGCTACAGCATGGAAGAAATCATCGACAGCATACTTCACATACGGCACCGGCAACTTGTTCTGGCCGTCATTCTCGTCGTCATCAACTACGCCATTCTTGTGGGATATGACTGGCTGGCCGTCAAGGCCATACACCGCCGTCTGCCTTTTCCCAGAGTCTGCCTCGTTTCCTTTGCCGGTTCGGCGGTAAGCTATAATCTCGGCGCTCTGCTCGGCGGCACCACCGTGAGATATCGTCTCTACAGTGCCTGGGGATTCCATCCCATAGACATCGTGCGCCTCGTGCTCATGCTGGCCGTTACGTTCTGGATAGGCGCCCTCGGCCTGGCAGGCGGCGTGCTGCTTTTCGCCAACGTGCACATCCCTCCGGAACTCGGCATAGAACCCGGACATATCCGGCCGCTCGGCGCGGCACTGCTCGGCCTGTGCATTCTGTACCTCTTCGTCTGCTGGTGGGCCAGAGGTCGTGCCGTGCACATCTTCAAAAAGGAATTTGCTCTTCCCACGCTGCCCATAGCTCTGGCCCAGACCGCCGTGGCCTGCGCCGATCTGCTGGTGGCCGCAGCCTGTCTCTACGTTCTTCTGCCGGAGCGCAGCACCATTACCTTTGCCGACTTTCTGCCCAATTACCTGCTTGCGCAGGTGGCCGTGGTGCTCACGCATGTGCCCGGCGGCGTAGGCGTGCTCGAGCTCATCCTCATGCACATCATCCACGGCGTGAATCCCAAGCGTCTTTTCGGTGCCATCCTCGTCTTCCGTGTCCTCTACTATCTTATCCCTCTGCTTATTTCCCTCATCATGCTCTTCTTCTACGAATTTCGTCTGCGCCGCCGCACTCCAGAGGAAATAGCCGAGGACGAAAAGGAAACTGAAGAGCCGCCTGCCGACGAGCTTCCCGAAGGAAAATAACTCGAAAGATTCCCGACCTTCAGCCGCCGACGCGCTGCCGGAAAACGGTTTTCGGCGGCTCTTTCTTCATGCCGGACAAATAAAAAGATACGCCTTCTTTTCCCCTGTCCTCCTTCACTCCCCCTCGCTCCAAGTCGGCACGTATTTCCCTGAGCGTCCTTGTCCTGTCGTGACGCAGTCCGCTTATTGTCTCCCGTAACCCCGAATCTTCGGTCCGGTCACGCAGGGACACATTCCCTCATTCCCGAAGACAGCCGGCTCCGACTCTTTCCTGACTCATGCCGGGTCATGTCCGACCGCTCTTTCTCGTCGCTTTCTCCGTTCTGACCTGTCTGCAATGAGCGCCCGCCGCACACGCTTCTTCCGCTCCTGTCGCATGATAATCATGGCATGCCCGCCGCGGCGCGCTATAACGGAGGCATGACCCAAGTCAGCGCGACATCCGCCGCGCCCTGCAACGAAGGCCCGTTCATGCGCTGCTCCAAGATTCCGGTATGCTCCGGCCTTCGGACACCTCTAAACAGGAGAACTCACATGTTCAAGAAGTTCGGAATGCTGCTCGTCGCCGCCTGCCTGCTGCTGCCCGCTCAGGCAAAAGCCGCCGATCTCATCGGCGTGTACGTTGCCCCCAAATTCGTGCTGAACATCCAGCACTTCAAGGGTGTGGGGAAGGACTTTGAAGGCGACCGTCTGCCGGGATCCGGTTCCAAGGACGCCGCCCGCGCAGGCGGAGCTCTCGCCATAGGCTACGACTTCTCCCCCAAGTTCGATCTGCCCGTGCGTGCCGAGCTCGAATATGCCGCCTACGGCAACTCCTCCCGCCATCTCGGCTTCATCGATCAGCTTGCGGGAGATGCCCTCTCCGCCAAGCATACCGTCCGTTTCCAGACCCTGATGGCCAACGTATACTGGGACATCACCGACTTTTACGGATTCACTCCCTATGTCGGCGGCGGTCTCGGCATGGCCTTCGTCACAAGCAAGGTCAACTACAACTACAACGGCATCGGCGAGTCCGAAAACAACTCCTTCTCCGATACCGACACCGTATTCGCCGGACAGGTGGGACTCGGATGCTCCTATGCCTTCACGGACAACATCGCCGCCGACTTCGGCTACCGCTTCCTCATGATGGGGGACGCCAAGGCCAGCAATACCGGTATGTCCATGAAAAGCAAGGATATGTACGCTCATCAGCTGACTCTTGGTCTGCGCGTGACGTTTTAAGGGAGAGAGGTGACGCGAAAGTCCGTCTGCTCCCTACTCGCTGTACGGATGCGGGGCTTGCATGACGGGCATTGCGTTTCACCGGAAGATACCCGCGACCACTTGCCGGCTTCGGCACTGCGGCCCGAAGACTGGTCACGTTCTCTCATCTTCGACAAAATCTGAAAGAACCAAAGAGGCACGGGAATATGGTATCCCCGCTGCCTCTTCTGTCCTTCCTCCTGAGCGGCCTGCCGAAGTGCTGATGCAGTCAGCATTCCGGCAG
>CAJJMX010000051.1 GCA_905192935.1 uncultured Mailhella sp. | reverse complement strand
CTTCATTTACTCCCACCGTGCTGATAAAATAACCGGTGCACCAGAAATGGCGATTGCCGAACTTGTAGCGCAGATGCGGAAAACTCTCGAATATCATCAGGGAACTCTTCCCTTTCAAATACCCCATTATTTGCGCCACGCTATATTTGGGTGGTATCTTGATGCACATATGGATATGGTCCACACACGCATTTGCTTCTACTATCTCTATTCCTTTGTATTCACACAGTTTTCTCAGAATTTCTCCTATCGTTCTGCCATACTTTCCGTATATCAGCTTGCGTCTGAATTTTGGAGCGAAAACGACATGATACTTGCAGTTCCAACGGGTATGGTTTAAACTTTGGTCATTCATTATTGGGTTCCTTTGTGTATAGATTTCGAGCCGAGACAACTTGTTATCTCACAAAGGAACCCTCTTTTTAACTTATTTAAAGGCTTCGCCTTTTTGGAACTCCCCGCATAGCGGGGAGTTTTCGACTTTAAAAAAGAGGCGGAGCGGATTTCTCCGCCCCGCCAGAGGTATGGGCAAATGTCGGTCGCCTTGAACGGACTACGGACGCAGGAAGGCAAAGCCCTCGCGCTGCAGCTTCACGAGTTCCACCACGCCTGCGGGCACGACTTCGCAGCCTTCCCAAAGATCGTTGCGGGACACGTTGAAGGTATTCAGCGCATTGTTGCACAGCCTGATGGAAAGCCCTTCGGCCATGAGCTTCGCGCCGCGCTCGGCAAGAGCCTTGTTCTCGCGGGTGAAGAGCTGAACGGCCGGACCGTTGGCCACCATGACCACGCGGAACTCTTCTCCCGGCAGTCCGGCCCTGTAGTTGGCCACGTTGTTGAAGGCAAGGTTGAGACGGGCGGGATCGTTGTCGTCCACATGGATGACGAGGTCATAGTACATGGGCTTTCTCCTTGAATTTACTTGCGCAGGTCGGAATACCAGCCTGCGGCCTGGCGAAGCAGACGCATGCTGCGTTCCGCCATGGCAAAGGGTTCGTTCATGTAGCCGTCGAGCAGCAGCGTGGTGTCGAAGAGCGCGTTCACCATATCCTTGAAGGTCTCGTCCTCGGCGCCCTCCTTGCAGATGCGCATAAGGGAGCGCACGAGCGGATGATCGGGATTGAGTTCGAGGATCTTCTGCGGAATGCCGTCGGTCTTCTGCATGACGCGCATGAGCTTTTCCATGGAGGAGCTCACGCCGTCGGGCGACACGAGGCAGGCAGCCGCGTCGATGGGACGCGTGGCTGCGCGCACGTCCTTCACCTGATCGCCGAGAATGGTCTTCACCGCACTGATGAGGGCGTCGAGCTCCGGCTTTTCCTCTTCGGAAAGGGGCTCCGGCCTGGGTTCGGCGTTCTCCACGTCGGGGAAGGCGTCCAGAGCGCCGGCTTCGGCAAGTTCCACGGACTTGAAGGGGTGCTTCTGATACTCCATGATGGTTTCAAGCGCGAACTCGTCCACAGGATCGGTCAGATACAGCACTTCCAGGCCCTTGCGGCGGAACTGACCAAGATGAGGATTGACCTTGGCCGCTTCCATGGACGAGGCCGCCACATACCAGATCTCCTTCTGATCGGGCTTCATGCGGGAGATGTAGTCGTCGAGGCTCGTGAGCTTGTCGTCCTGCGCCGTGGAGTAGTAGCGCAGAAGCGGAGCCACGCGGTCGCGGTACTGGAAGCTGTCGAAGCCGAACTTGATGTACTTGCCGTGCAGCTTCCACATGGCCTCGTACTTCTCGGGGTCGTTTTTGGCCATGCGCTCAAAGTGCGTGAGCAGCTGCCTCGTGATGGTCTGGCTTATCTTGCGCAGCACCACGTTTTCCTGAAGCGTTTCACGGGAAATGTTGAGCGGCAGATCCTCGGTATCCACAACGCCCTTCATGAAGGCGAAGTAGTTGGGCAGAAGCTCCTTGTTGTGACGGTCGATGAGCACGCGGCGCACATAGAGATCCGGGCCCCATTCGTCCTTGCGCTCGTCGAAGATGTCCACGGCGCTGCCGGGTATGTAGAGCAGGCAGCTGAACTGCACGGGCGCGTCCACGGAGAAGTGGATGACGTCGAGAGGTTCCTTCTGATCGTAGGTGAGGAACTTGTAGAACTCGTTGTACTGTTCCTTCGTGATGGAGAACTTGGGTTCGCGCCACAGCGCGGCCGTGGTGTTGACTCTCTGCCCGTCGAGCTCGATGGCAAAGGGCAGGAAGTTGGAGTGCTTGCGGATGATGCCCTCAAGACGGAACTTTTCCTCGTACTCGTGCGCATCGTCGCGGAGGAAGATCTTGATGCTGGTGCCGCGCTTCAGGCCCTCGGCTTCCGCACCTTCCAGCGTGCGGATGGTGAAGCTGCCCGTGCCGTCGGAGGTCCACACGTGCGGCACGCCGTCGCCCGTGGCGGACACGGAGGTGACTTCCACCTTCTTTGCCACCATGAACACGGAATAGAAGCCTATGCCGAAGCGGCCGATGATCTGAGCGGCGTCGTCGGGCTTGCTGTCATCGTGCTCGACGATGGGCTCCTCGGCGTCGAGAGGCTTTTCCTCATCCTCGTCGTCCTTCTTTTCCCCGGCGCTTTCGGCCTTTTCCTCAGGAGCGGCCGCAGCCTTTTCCGCCTCGCGCTCCTTCAGGAACTGCTCGGAACCGGAACGGGCGATGGTGCCCAGGTTGTCGATCATTTCCTGTTCCGTCATGCCTATGCCGGTATCGGCAACGGTGATGACATGATTTTCCTTGTCCGTGGTGATGCGGATCTCCAGCGGCAGCTCGGGATCGCGCACCTCGCCGCCGGTGGTCTGAAGAAAGCGCACCTTCTCAAGGGCGTCGGAAGCGTTGGAAAGAAGCTCACGAAGGAAGATCTCGTGATTGGTGTACAGAGAATGGGTAAGAATGTTGAGCAGCTTGCACGTTTCCGCGCGAAACTGATGGGTGGTTTCCGCCATAAGATGGCCTCCTGATATGCTTCCGGCTCTGCGGCAGACGCCTCAGCCGGTCATGACTGAATGAAAGGCCCGAATATGTTCGGGCCCAACAGTCACATAAGACGCCGGTCCGCCAAGTCAAGAGCAGGACACGAAAAAAGCCGGTTCCCCGCCAAAGACGGGGAGCCGGACCTCTTTTCCGCAATCGGGGCCTCTCAGGAACGGCTCCGAAAGAGACGGGACGCTTCCGTCCCGCCTCCGGACATGTTCTATTCTTCCGCGACAAGGCCTGTCCTTTCTTCAGCACGCCCAGGACCGCGACAGGAGGGATGCGGCGCTCTTCAGAAAGCAGGCTCTCCGGCTCCATCAGAACGGATGTTCCATGGTGGAGCCGAGCACGGTGCCGAGAAGTCTCGACGAAATGCCCTCATGTCCCCAGGCATAGGGCTGCACCGCCGAAGCGAGGATGTCGCCGTTTTCGCCGAAGCGGGCCGAAAAGGCCGTATCCGCGCGCTGAACGAAGGCCCGAAGCTCGGAGTCCTCCACGATGGGGCAGCGCTCGGAAGCATACGGTTCCCGGTACTCCACCAGAAGCTTGCTGTCGCCGTTGTTCACGATCCACTCGTACTGACTCACGAAAACGCCCGCCGTCCAGCCCATGCCGCGCCGGTCGAAGGCCCCCATCCACGGATCGAGCTGCACGGGACGGATGAACACCCGCTGCGTCACGCTGCCCGGACGGTCTCCGCCGCAGCGGTACAGCACGGGCAGAAACTCAAGGTCGGTTTCCATGATGCCGGGATACCAGTACCGCGACCCCGCATCGGCCAGAGCCACGGCAAGCTGCGCGCCGTCCCTGGCGCTCAGGCAGTACCACACCGTACCGGGCTCGGAACGCGGGATCTGACGTTCCATGGAAAGCATGACGGTCATCTTGCCCTGAGCCACGGTGGAAAACTCGGGCGAGGCCTTCACCGCCACGGTGGGGCGGGCCGTGGATTCAAAGGAAGCGGCATCTCCCGAGCCGCGGACCAGCTCCCATTCGGCAAAGGCTGCCGAAGGGACCGACAAAGCCAGAAAAGCCAGAAGAGAAAGCAATCTTTTCATGACGCGCTCTCCGTGTTTCTTGTCCGGATCATCCCGGAACAGGGTCACACTAGCAGAACGCCCGTGATAAGGGAGCCGCCCGCATCCCCCGCGCGCATGAGTAATCATGGTAAAACGCTGATACTAACTCTTCCTGCGGCAAAAAAACGGGAAAGTTCCCTCTTTCCGGGGAGATGGAGCCGTAAAAAGGCTTCCGTGAAGCTCGTTGAGGGCAAAACGCCCTGCCTGCCGCCCCTGTGCAGGGCCGGCAGGAGCGCTTCACTTTCCGGAATACGCCGCCTCCGAAGCTCTGAGGCCATGCGTCCGTGCCCGCCGCGCCCGAAGACGCAAAAAAGCCGGTTCCTCCGACAAGGGAAGAACCGGCCCATGATTCAGGAAACGGACAAAGGCCGTCCGGTCATCAGGCGAGCTGCTGAATGCCGTCGAGCTTCCAGCTGTCGCCTGCGGCGCGGGAGCACACGAAGTGCCACACTTCCCGCACCTGTTCGGGACGTGCGGCCCGCTGATCTTCGCGCATGAGCACGTCGAAGTACACGGCCACACGGCGCAGATCGCCTTCGTCGCGCACTTCTATGACAGAGGCGTTGACCAGCAGGATCTCGGTCTTGCCGGGATTGGGGTCGGCCTTGGCCTGTTCGCGAAGTTCGCGCATGACGTCTTCAGTCGCGAAGTTGGCGATGTCGTCGAGATCACGACGATCCCACGAAGCCTGAAGGCGCGTATAGGCCGCCTTGGCGCCGCGCAGAAATTCGTCCTGATCGAAATCGGCGGGAAGAACCACCTCGTTTTCCCCCTGCTCCGCCGCCTGCTGCGCAGGCTGCTGGGAACGCAGGCTGTCCCACGCGCCGCCCTGGCCGTACTGTCCGGGGGCTTCCGGTTCGCGGGGAGCTTCGTAGCTGCGGTAGGTCTGACGGTTGTCGGCCTCGCTCTGACCGCCGCGGAAACGCCGGAACAGCTTGACGCCGAAGTACACGAGCAGACCGAGAATGATCAGATTGAACACGCCGCCGAGCATGCCGCCGCCCATGCCGTGACCGCCCAGAAGGCTGCCGAGGAACGTGCCGGCCAGAAGACCGCCGAACAGGCCGCCCAGAAGACCGGTGTTGCTGCGGGCCATGGTGGCCGCGCCGCCGTTGGCCGTGCTGGCCATGGGGGCCTGACGCTGCACGGAAGAGGAACCGCCGCGGAACGCTCCCGAAGGAGGCGTGGCCGGACGACTCATGATGGATGAACTGCCGAAACTCCGCCCGCCGCCGAGACGGGCGGCATCCGCATAGTCGGGCATGGCGAAGGAAAGCGTGGCCAGGCAGGCAGCGCAGAGGGCAAAGGTTTTCCACTTGTTCATGTTTTTTCCTTGTTGGCTGAGTTGATCGACCTTCCGGACATTCCGGGTGCGGTCACCATTACCATAATCACGAAAACCGTCCCAGGGAAGGGGCGAATGTGATGTTTCGAAGCAGGATACCTCGGAATTGTTACCATTCCATGGCACGGACGAAAAGAATAACGGCGGCGAGAGCCAGAAAGCCCAGCACGATGCGCTGGAAGAGCTTCTGGTTGATGCGCCTGCCGAGACGGACGCCTATGACCTGCCCGATGAAGCAGCCCGCCACGCCTGCGAGGGCGATCTGAATAAGCGTGACCGTATAAAGTCCGGCAAAGGCCTGCGACACGACGGAAGCTATGCCCGTGAAAAGATAGAACACGCTCATGTTGCCCCGGGCCCTGTCGGGCGACCAGTGCTTCATGAGCACGTATATGCCGAGAGGCGCGCCCACCATGGCCACGGAGCCGCTGACGAAGCCGCACACGAATCCCGCGATGACGCCGATCAGGGTGGAGTCCGGCAGACGGTAGGCGGCCGCCCTGCGGAAGAGCTGCATGGTGATGAAGCAGGCGAGCATGGCGCAGACCATGAGCTGCAGGAACTGCATGGAGGCCACGCGAAGCACGAGAGCCCCCACGAAGCAGCCCGGAACGGCGCCTATGGCAAGATCCCGGATCTCCTTCCAGCAGCAGGACTTGCGATAGGAATAGGAAAGGTGAAGCGTTCCGTACAGACCCGTGAGACAGGCCACCAGCACGGCCTCGCCCGGCGTGACGGCCGCCGTCATGAGAGGCATGGCCACCATGATGGCGCCTATGCCCGTGGCTCCGCCGACGATGCCGCCGAACACCCAGCCCAGGGCGACCATGAAGCAGGTCCAGACAAAATCCATAGCGACCTCCCGCAAGACTTGCGTTCATCCGACGCCCCACGAGGACGCGCCAAATTTATCAGAGTTATACTCTAACCATTTTGCGCTGTCCAGCACAAGCGGCAAAAACCTTCTCCCGTCCGTGTTTTCAGGCCAAAAAATGCCCGGGAAACGCCGCTTCGGCCCGTCTTTCGAATCGTGACAGGTCCGCTGCCGAAACCGCGCCCCCTAAGGGAACATTGCTCCGGCCACGACATGCCGGCGAGACTCCCCCCCCCATGCCGCCCTCCGGTCATCCGCAACATTGCATGAAGAGAGCGAAAAAACACAGGAGAGGCGATCCCCCTCTCCGCACGCTGCGCCCGCCCCGCACACGCCTGCCGTCCCCGGCTCTCCGCCGGAGCTCTTTTCCCCGGCGCTCCGACCATGCCGTCCGTCCTCTTCGTCTCCGCCGTCCCTGGAGCGCCTCCTGTGAGCTGTCGAGCTGGCCCTTCGCAGGACCTGAAGACTCTCCCCCTTTCTCCGCCGAACTTGTCCGAGGCCGCTCCCGGAAGAAGACGCCGACCTTCCGGAAGCGGGCAAACGTTCCGCCGGAACCGCCTTTCCGCCGAAAGCGGCCTGAAGCCCTGCTCCTGCCGCACATCGGATACAAAAAAAGGACGGAAGCCGAAGCTCCCGTCCCTTTGTATTCAGGGGAGGAAGAAACTTCCTCCCGCTTTCGTCATTATTCTTCTTCCCACTTGATGAAGCCGGGCTTCACGTCGGTCATGGCATTGACGATGAGTTCGACAAGGCCGCCGTACTGCATGCCGTTCTTCTCAAGGAGGTTGTTCTGCTCAAGCAGTTCACGGATCTGGCCCTTGCAGTTGGAGCAGGGAGCGCAGACGTACTTCTTGACTTCAGGACCGAGGCAGTCCTTGAAGGCGCCGCAGATCTGTTCCATCTTTTTACGGCCGGTGATGTTCATGCGCCATTCGTTGATGTTGTTGCGCGTCATGATGGCGAAACCGGAACCGCCGCCGCAGCAGTAGTTTTCCACGCCGTGAGGCGTCATTTCACGGAACTGCGGGCAGATGGCGTGCAGAACGTCGCGCTGAGGCTTCACCACGCCCATGAGACGCACCAGGTTGCAGGGGTCATGCAGGGTGACGGGGAAGTTGTTGCGGCTGGGGTCGAGCTTGAGACGGCCGCCGAGCACGATGTCGCGCAGCACGGGGAAGCAGCTTTCGCGGGGGATGTTCAGATCGGGAGGCAGGATGCGGTCGGCAATGACGGTGAGGGCCTTGTGGGCATGGCCGCATTCGCCGAGCACGATCTTCTTGACGCCGAGCTTCTTGGCGGCTTCGGCGTGCTTGATGGCCACGCGGGCGGCCTGCACGTCGTCGTAGAACACGCCGTAGTTCACGGAGTCGTAACCGGCGATTTCGGAGCTCAGGGTCCAGGACAGACCGGCGGCTTCGAAAATGAGGGAGAAGGCCGCGATGTTGTCGGGCCAGGCGAGCATTTCACCGGCATTGTGGATGAGCAGAATGTCGGCATTCGGCACGTCCCAGGGGGTCTTGAATTCGTATTCCGTGGTTTCGACGTAGTCTTCGTCGATGAATTCCACGGTTTCCTTGACCACGTCGGGATTCATGCCGGTGGAGGAACCGACTTCGAGCTGGAGCTTGGTGCCCTTTTCATGCAGTTCGCGGGGGTTCCAGCCGAATTCCTGGCTGAAGAGCTTGCGCAGTTCGCGGGCGACGAGGCCGTTGTCCACGCCGATGGGGCAGACCTGGGCGCAGCGGCGGCACAGGTTGCAGCGGTAGGAAAGTTCGGCCAGACGCACGACGGTCTTCCAGTTGAGTTCGGTATCGCCGTAACGCCACTTGGCGAGGGGTTCCTTCTTCACATACTGCTTGTAGATGCGGCGGAACAGCTCGGAGCGGAAGTTGGGACGATACATTTCATGCTCGTTGGACATTTCGTACAGGTGGCAGGCCTCCGAGCAGGAGTTGCACTGCGCGCAGTAGTCCATGGTGGTGTCGAGCATGGCAAGGCAGGTCCAGTTGTTCTCGGGGGTGAAGAGCTTGCGCACGCCGTCAAGGAAACGGTTGACGATCTCTTCTTCCTCGGCCTTGGTCTGAGGCACGGGAATGAGAAGAACGTTGATGTCGTCCAGCAGGCAGCAGTACTGCTTCTTCTGGGCGTCGGTGATGACCTTCCAGGGGAAGGTCTGATAGTCGACGGGCATGGGACGGAGGGTATTCACGTCAACCGTGGTGAGCTGCCCTTCTTCCCTCGACAGATCGTTGAAGGTAAGTTCCTGCGAAGTTTTCATGTGCGGCTCCTTAGTCCTGCTTCTCGGGGTTGGAAGTGGCAACCTCTGCCCAGGTCTTCTTGCCGTCACCCTGGACATGCGGGGCACGCCAGCTGACGGGCAGGTTCAGGTTGTTGGCGATCTGCTTCTGCAGCTTGGGGTTGTTGACGGCGGGAGCGTCGCCCCAGCGGATGTCGTGCCAGGTGAAGTACTTCATGAACAGGTGGCCGAGGAAGCTGTAGGGCACCCAGAAGAACATGAAGAAGCCGAGCAGCAGGTAAAGCACGTAGAGGGGAGTCAGCTCCATGGCGGTGAAGGTGAACATGCCGTAGATGAAGCTGTTGCCCATGAGGGCGAAATCATACACGCTGTGGCCGAGGCAGAGCATGAGACCGAACAGGCCGTAGATGCCGAACAGGCCAAGGTTGAAGAAGTGTTCGTGAGTGGTGTACTTGCGCAGACCCTTGTCGCACAGACGGCGCTGGATGAGGCCGATGGAGCCGAAAAGGATGCCGGCAAAGCCGAACACGTCGCAGAGCACGGTGACGACGGTGCAGAAGGTCACGAAGCCTTCGGCTCCGGCAAGCATGCCGAGAGCGGAAAGCACGGTCATGCCCATGGCGCCGATGAGCAGATACAGACCGATGTGGAAGGGATAGGTGCGCACCCAGAGCGTGCGGTTGTGTTCCCACACGGCCTTGAGAAACAGAGCTTCGATGAGGAAGCCCTTGAGAGCGCCGACCATGCAGCTGCGATGCTTGTCCTTCCACCATTCGGTGTTTTCAAGGTAGCTGCCGCCGTATTCGACCTTTTCAGGGTCTTCATGCGCCACGGGATACAGTTCCCAGCGCAGATGCTGAGGTTTCTTGAGATAGCCGATGATTCTCATCAGAGCCACGGCCACGAAGGCTATAACTGCCACATAGGCCAAACAGTAGAAAAAGATGCTCATGGTTGTCTCCTGTCGCGTTGTCCGCCAACTTGCATCCTGACAGGGGCAATCTGCCCCGGCCATCATTTCCGCACCACGCTTCCAAACCGCCCGCCGCAGTGTCGTTTCAGAGATAAAAGTATAAGGAATTATTATACTTTAACAAAACGATCCCCTTTGCCGGGGCGGCAGGAC
>CAJJMX010000050.1 GCA_905192935.1 uncultured Mailhella sp. | reverse complement strand
AAACGAAATCAACATGAATAGCCTCTGATATTAAAGCAGTTCAACTCTAGAAGTTCCATCGTCGCCATCACCGCAAAAAGAGGGACATATTCACGGCTTCTGCATACAGGCAGAGTCGGCGACGCAGGAGTCCTTCCTCAAAGGCAGCATGACGGCGGAGCCGATTTCACGGACGGAAAAGCTTCCCTAAAGCGGCTGAAAAGCCCACAGGGCTTTTCCGTAGTATATGTCCGGCCACTCGGATTCGGTCACAAGTCTGGATTCACCGCACGCTTCACGCAGCTCCCAGCCCGCAGACGTCATGAACACACGGCGGAACTGCAGACCGCTTCCGGCAAAGACGGCGACCAGGTCGCCGTCTTCCACGGCGCCCCCGGCCACGACCGCCACCAGGGCTCCGGCATTGAGCGCAGGGGCCATGCATGAATCCAGCACCCGGAAAACTTTCACGCCGTCTCTGAGAAACTCCAGCGGAAAGACCTGACGCCCCACTTCAGGAAACGTGCCGTCCGACGCCCTTACGGTGCTGAACACGGGAAGTTCTCCGGGACACTGCCCTTCCAGCGCCGGAGGCGGAGGCTGGCGAAATCCTGATGCCGCCTCATCGCGCGCCTCATACCCTTTTGCCCCCGTATTCATGAAGACGGGGGGCTCACCAAAACGCAACCAGTCCATATGCACATTGAAAAGATCAGAAATACGCACGCACCACGAAAGAGGAATGATTCCTCTTTTCTTGGCCTCCGATATGCTTCCCTGCTGCAGGTTGAGCAGTTCGGCCAGTTCAGCCTGCGTACGTCTCCGGGAAACAAAGAGCATTCTGGCATAGACAGCGTCGAACTCGTCCATATCCAGGCGTTCCATGCTTCCCTCATTACTTGATCGGCTGAAGGAGAGGGCTGTCCGGCGTAAGAACCATGCGGGTGTTTTCCCCCAGAGACTTGCGCAGGGCTTCCAGACCGCGCTGGAAGGAGAAGAACTCAGGAGAACGGGAGAAGGCATCGGCATAAATGCGGGCGGCCTCGGCATCCCCCTGACCTCTCAGCACCTGGGCCTGCTTGCCGGCCTCGGCCAGGATGACGGCACGTTCCTTGTCGGCGCAGGAGCGTATCTTGGTAGACTCCTCGGCACCTTCGGAACGGTACTGCGTGGCCTGACGCTCACGCTCCGCCCTCATGCGGTCGAAAATGGCGCGCTGGTTCTCGGCGGGAAGGTCGGTGCGCTTGATGCGCACATCCACAATCTCTATGCCGAATTCCTTCATCTGCTGAGAGGCCCTTTCCGTCACGGAATCCATGATGGACGTCCTCTCGTCGGCAACCACCTGCGTAAGCGTATGACGACCGATATGAGCACGAATCTGAGAATAAATAACGGCGTCAAGACGGGCCTGGGCGTTATGCTCCGTACGCATGGTACGATAAAAGAGCAGAGGATCAACGATCTTCCAGCGGGCGTAGTTGTCGAGGACGATGGACTTGAGATCGCTCGTCAGAGCTTCTGCGGGACGCGCGTCATAGTCCAGGATTCTGGCCTCGAAGTAGACGACCTTCTGGATGAAGGGAATCTTGAAGTGCAGTCCCGGACGATACACCTTGTTCAAAGGCTGGCCCAGCTGTATGACCAGCGCCTGCTGAGTCTGATTCACGATGAAAAGACTCTGCTGAAGACCAAGAATCACAATCAGAACAAGCAGCACAAAAACGGCAGGCTTCATGGATTTCATTTCTGAGCTCCTCCCTTGGCCGCGTCGGCGCTCTTCCAGCTGTCGAGCGGAAGCAGCGGAAGCACACGGCTGCCCGTATCGGAGGGAAGCACCAGCTTTTCCATGCCCGGCTTGCTCAAAATATCTTCAAAGGTTTCGTAGAGCATGCGTTTTTTCGTCACGTCCTCGGCTTTTTCATACTCGGCAAGAACAGAAAGGAAACGCTGCGCCTCGCCTTCGGCCTCGCGCACGCGCGTTTCCTTATAGGCCTCGGCCTTGTTGATCATTTCCTGAGCCTGACCCTGGGCCTTGGGCAGTATGTCGCGGCGGTAGGCCTCAGCCTCGTTGATGCTGCGCTGCTTGTCTTCGCGCGCGCTGGCCACGTCCTTAAAGGAGTCGCTCACTTCCTTCGGAGGCTGCACGTCCTGCATCTGCACGGCCACGACCTGCACGCCTACCTGATAGCGGTCGAGAATACGCTGAAGCAGATCAGCCACATCGTTCTGAATCTGCACGCGTCCGCCGGTGAGGGCGGAATCAAGCGTAGTCTTGCCGATGACCTCGCGCATGGAGGCTTCGGCCGCGCGCTTGACCACCTGATCGGGCTGGATCACGTTGAACAGATAATCCACGGCACCGTCGGGCTTGATCTGATACTGAATGTTGAACTGCATGTTGATGATGTTTTCATCACCCGTGAGCATGGCGGACTCTTCGTTCACGGCCTGCACCCGGCCCTGCTGGAACACTCCGCCCACGGACTGCGCACGATAGCCCACAGCCGTCTGACGCACCTGGGTTACCTTGGGCCTGTAAACCGTTTCTATGGGATACGGCAGATGAATATGCGGTCCCGGGCCTTCGGTACGCACATAGCGACCGAAACGAAGCACGACGCCGGACTCATCGGGCTGAACGATGTAGATGCCGGAAAGTCCCCATACCACAAGCGCGGCCCGCACCAGCCAGCGCAGCTTCGGCAGACCGTCGATCTGCGGAACTTTCGGCCACGAAAACGAGGGACGGCCGCCTCTGGAGGAACCGCCTCCCTTCCTGTTGCGGTTGTCGTCGTTGTTCTGAGGATCGTCGTGATCGTCATCACGTTTTCCCCAGTTGCCCTTGCCCGCGGAACCCCAGCCGTTTTTCTGCTGCTGTTGCCGCTTTTCCTGTAATTTGTCCCAGTCCCAGTTCATAGTGAGAATAAATTATGACACGTTCTCTGCATGGTCAAGGCAGAAGTCGGGATTCCGGCGCAAGCCTTCAAGAGGAAAATCGACCGTCTTTTTCAGACGTTCCAGACAGGATCATAAAAAAAAGGATGAGGACGAAAAAAACTCTTGACGGCTACGCGGCTTTCCCCTATGTTGGCGGTTGTCGGGCGCTCGTGGCTCAGCTGGATAGAGCAACAGGCTACGAACCTGTGGGTCGGGAGTTCGAATCTCTCCGGGCGCACCACTTTGACATCATGAAGGCTTACCGCAAGGTAAGCCTTTTTTGTTTTTCAGGCAAAAAAGATGAAAAAAAACGCTTGACGTTTTCAACAAGGACGACTAATGTCCTTTCTCACCGAGCGCTCGTAGCTCAGCTGGATAGAGCAACAGGCTACGAACCTGTAGGTCGGGAGTTCGAATCCCTCCGGGCGCACCATTCGAGAGCAAAGGCTTATGAGGACAACCTCATAAGCCTTTTTTCTTATCCTTTTCAGAGTATTCCTCAGAACAAAGGCTCCGCGGCCGAGGACTCCTGTCGCTGCATCCCGATCGAGGCTGTTTCTCTTCCGCCGCACACATACCTTCTTCCCCCGCTCCGGAAACGACGGCACCCCATCCTCGTGAACGCTCTCCGTCCGGGCGGACATCCGCGTATATCGCCGGCCGGGGCTCACGCCGCCTGCGACGCTCCCTTTTCACTGAGGAACTGAATGATCCTGTTGCGAAGCCTGTAATAATCGGGATGCTCGATGATAGTGCCTCTGGTCCTCGGTCTCGGGATCTCAATGGGAACGACCTCTCTTATCTGGGCAAAAGGTCCGGCGCTCATGAGCAGGATGCGGTCGGAAAGCAGAATGGCCTCATCCACGTCATGGGTGACCATGAATATGGTCACGCCCGTCTCGTTCCACATCCGTATGAGTTCATCCTGAATCGTTCCCCGCGTCAGGGCGTCAATCTGCGCAAAAGGCTCGTCGAGCAGCATCATGGGAGGCTGCACGGCAAAAGCCCGGGCAAGACCGCAACGCTGCTTCATGCCTCCGGACAGGGCCGAAGGATACTTGTCTTCCGCGCCCTTAAGATTGACCAGCTCCAGATAATGCGACACCCGTTCATGGATCCTGCTGCGGCTCCAGTGCGGATACGCCGCCTGCACGGCCAGCCTTACGTTCTGATACACCGTCATCCAGGGCATGAGGGCGAAATTCTGGAACACCACCATTCTGTCGAGACCGGGACTGCGCACTTCCCTGCCCTTCAGCCTGATGACGCCCTCGTCGGCGCTGTCGTGCCCGCGACAATATTGCGCAGGGTGAACTGCCGCACAGGAAGAATGCCCTCGAAAATCTTTTCAGAACGCTTCCTCTGCAGGATGGCGGCCACATTGAGGTATTCCTTGCGGATGCTGTTCACCCCGAAGGCCGGTTGACCGGAGTTGTATCACAGTCTGGCCATGAAGATGACGAAGAGGGCCGTCATTTCGCTGTCTCTGACGGAAGAAAGAAGCAGAGGCATCCATGCGTCTGAATGTAGGGATTGACGGCGGCAAAAAGCATATGGCTGCGACCATGATCCTCGCGGCAAGAAAGCCGGAGACGAAACGCAGCAGGGATGTCCGGGCCATACTCCTGGTAAGCATGAAGATAAAGTCCTCATTCCCATATACGGCCTGCAGATTAAATAATGACTGTTGAGCAGGCCTCCTTGATCAGTGCCGTGGTTGATTGCGTTCCATATGACGACTTCCTTGAACAGAATGCCCGGCCTCCTCACTGCAAGAAGTGTGTCATATAAAATCATTCATTATTTCATATGAATACAGCTTTAACCGATATTTTACCCGAGGGAAAAACAACTGCCGGACGGAACGGCGTCCCGGTACAAAACTGGAAAGAAACAACACATGCGGTCATGCGGCATATCAGGCCTGACATCCGTCAGCCAGAACAAAGCGCCTGCACGCCGCAAATGTCGATGCACCTGTGTCGGCCTCCTCTTCGTTCCGACCGCTGCACACGTTTTCCTGAGAGTGGCTGTCTGTACAAGCGGCAAGAACAGACTTCCTTCCGAGCTCAGTCGTCGCAACGGACAAAAAAACCGCCCCGGCCGGATGCATACCGGACAGGGGCGGCAGAAAAAAAGAAAGGAGACGACGCGTCAGATTTACGTCAGTTCAACCGGACCGGCAGACCTGCGGTCAGATCTCCTATGTGCATGATGAGCTGGAAAGTTTCCTGAGTTTTGGGCATGAACTGGGGAAATTCCAGTACGTTGTTCCCCTTGCGGCCCTCACGGGTGAACTGTTTGACGACCTTGCCGGAAGAGTCTTCCAGCGTGAAGAAGACCATGCCGTCCTTTTCGCAGCTGTAGGGCACCATGTACATGCCGGTATCGGGATGACGGCGAAGATCGAGAGCGTCCAGTTCATAGCCGGACTCCGTCTTTTTGAGCGGAACGACCACGTCCGGGAAGCCGTTGGCGGCAGGCAGAGGCTGCACGCCCATGCGGGCCAGACCTTCCTGCACTTCGGGGATGTTCATGAACAGCGACCAGAGCAGACCGCTGCGATAGTTTTCCACCATGCTCACGATGGGCAGCTGATCGATGGCAAGATAGCTGTTGTCGAACCAGTTGTCCTTGAGACTGAAGGCGTCATAGGGACCGTAGGGACCCCACAGCTTGTCCTTGTAATTGTCGTAAATGTTCCAGAGCACCCGCATGGAATATTCGGGCGTGTACGGCATGGAGGAAAGCGCTGCCGTCGGAGCCACCGTACCCACCTCATTGTAGGCGGACTGATAACGATAGCCGCCCTTCACGTCGCAGGCCGTGAGTCCCCAGAAGCCCTCGCTGAACTGATGGTCGGCGGGAGCCGACTCCAGCGCATAGGCCCGGTTCATGAGCGTATGGGTGATGTTTCTGACCATGTATCCGCGGCGGACGTGGGCGTCGGCCATGCGGCGCGGGTCCAGACCGATGAAGGAATAGTGGGAAAGAAACATGCATCCGGCATAATCGTTGGCGGCTTCGATGGTATAGCCGTTGCCGGTCTTGGGCTGATACTCGTCCGTGGAATACCAGAACTGCGCCGCCTCCCGGGAAATGGGATGCGTAGGAGAACCAAGGGCCAGCACATAGGCCACCATGGCCTCATTGAAGCCGGAAATCTTCATGCCCATGCCGAAGTCGGCGGTGGGGCTCCAGTGCCAGTACAGGCCGTTGTTTTCCGACTTCGTGAACCAGTGCCAGTCCACATCGTGCCACAGCTGCGTGATGCAGTCGCGCAGGGCCTTTTCCTGATCCGTGTCCGCAGAGAAATAGGAGCGGGCAATGAGCAGTCCCTGCATCATGAAGGCCGTTTCCACAAGATCGGCGCCGTTGTCCTGCTCACCGAAGGATATGGTCTTGCCGGTGCGTCCGTCGAGCCAGTGCGGGAAGGCGCCGTGAAGATTTTTTCTGTCCGTCTTGTCGCGCAGGAACGTCGCGATCTTCAGCACACGTTCCGCAGCGGCCTCACGGGAGATCCAGCCTCGCTCCGCAGCCACGACTATGGCCGCCACACCGAAACCCGAGCCGCCGATGGTGGCCTGTCCCGTTTCCTTGTTGCGGCTGTCCTCATAGGCAAGACCGGACTCAGGGAACGTATGCTCCCAGATATAGCGGAAGGCGTCATACTGCAGTCTGTCGAGCAGAAGGCGATCCTTTCTGAAGGCATCGTCAGGCGTAAAGTCGTTCAGCGCGGCAGCATCGGCCTGAACGGCTTCCGGCTGCTTCTGAACGTCGGGCGTCTTCTGCTCCTGTGCGGCGAACACAAGGCACGGGAACAGCAGAACGGCAAAAGCCACGACCCCAAAAACACGTTTTTTCAGATTCATAACCATCCACCGAGTTTGAAGGCATCTCTTGGCGAAACGCATCCGGACATGGGATGCAAAAAGCCTGTCGGGAACGTCTCCCAGCCGCTATAAGTAGCCGCAATCGGCCGTCTGCGCAAGCTGTCCCCCAGTGCCCGACGGGCCTGGGGACAGAAAAATCATTTTGGAAACCGGCAGGTTTCGGCCGTTTTCCAGACGCAGAACCGATACAGGTTTCAGGAAAATGCGCCTGACGGAATGTAGAAAAATTTCCGCCGAGTCCAAAACGCCGTTCTCGAAAAAAGAGAAGGCGTCGTCTGTTCCCGTCTGCCCGGCAAGGCTTAAAACAAAAAGGGAACCACCGCAGTGGTTCCCCTTTGTGCGCTATGCAGAAAACGCTTACGCCTGAGCTTCGGCAGGAGCTTCAGCAGCCTGCTTGGTCAGTTCGATGATGGCCATCGGGGCGCAGTCGCCGCGACGGGGCATCGCAAGCTTCACCACGCGGGTGAAACCGCCGGGGACACCGGCAAAGCGGGGAGCGATTTCGTCAAACAGCTTCTGCACGAGCTGATGGCTGCCCAGTTCGCGGTAAGCGAGGCGACGGGCGGCCACGTCGTTGCGACGAGCCAGAGTAATGAGAGATTCGACCACACCGCGCAGCTCCTTGGCCTTGACCTCGGTGGTGCGAATCCGGCCGTGCGTAAGCAGGGCCTTGGACATATTGCGAAGCAGAGCCTTGCGATGGGAAGGATTTCTGCTCAGTTTCTTACCAGAGTTGCTATGCCTCATGGTGCTGCTTCCTCTTCCATTCCTGGTATTTCTTATCGAAGGAGTCGACCTTCATGCCGAAATCAAGACCCATGTCGAGAAGAACGTTCTTGATTTCGTCCAAGGACTTCTTGCCGAAGTTCTTGGTCTTGAGCATTTCGTTTTCAGAACGCTGCACCAGTTCGCCGACCAGCGCGATGTTGGCGCTGCGCAGGCAGTTGGTGGCGCGCACGGAAAGCTCAAGATCGTCGATGCTCTTGAAGAGATTTTCGTTGAATTCCCCGTTGTCGCAGGCGCCAAGACCGCTTTCGTCAGAAATGTGCTCGTCGAAGTTGATGAACACGGAAATCTGATCCTTGATGATCTTCGCGCTGTAGGCAATGGCGTCTTCAGGGGTAACGGAACCGTCCGTCCAGACCTCGAGGATCAACTTGTCGTAGTTGGTCATCTGGCCCACGCGGGCAGCCTCGATGGTATAGGCGACCTTGCGCACGGGAGAGAAGCTGGAGTCGAGCTTGATGATGCCGATTTCATCGGAGAGGCCTTCATGCATGTCGGCGGGGACATAGCCCTTGCCCATGCGGACCTCGAATTCAAGATTGAACTCCACGTCTTCCGTAAGCGTGGCGATGTGAAGCTCAGGGTTGAGCACGGTGACGTGCTGGTTGCCCTGAATGTCGCCGGCGGTCACTTCACCCTTCTTGTTCACGTTGAGGGTGACCGTCTGAGGAACGTCCGTATCCATCGCGAGGCGCACCTGCTTGATGTTCAGGATGATGTCCGTCACATCTTCAAGCACGCCGGGGATGGTGGTAAACTCATGCTGTACGCCCGCAATTTTGACGGACACAAACGCTGCGCCCTGAAGGGATGCCAAAAGCACTCTGCGCAACGCATTGCCGATGGTGGTACCGTAGCCGCGTTCCAGAGGTTCGCAGACGAACTTGCCATACATGGTATCGGCAGGGTCGTTCTCGCGGACGATCTGTTCGGGCTTGACGAGCACCGCCCAGTTGCGGGCGTTGATGAGCCTGTTGGCTTGTTTGCTGAGCATGGGGGTTCCTGCTTATTTCGAGTAAAGTTCGACGATAAGGGATTCTTCGATGGGAGTCTGGATATCGTCGCGCTGGGGAAGGGCCTTGATCACACCCTTGAAGGACGCGCCGTCAACTTCCACCCAGGCAGGGCAGCCGCGGCGGGCGAGCACGTCCTGAGCGGCGGCGATGACGGGAATGTTGCGGTTCTTTTCCGGAACGGCGATCTCATCGCCCACGCGGACCTGAAGGGACGGAATGGTCACCTTGTGGCCGTTGAGGGTGAAGATGCCGTGACGGACGAGCTGACGGGCCTGGCTGCGGGAGTTGGCGAAGCCCATGCGGTACACGACGTTGTCGAGACGGCGTTCAAGGATGACGAGCAGGTTGGCGCCCGTCACGCCCTTGGCCATTTCGGCGTCTTCAAAATAACCGTGGAACTGCTTTTCAAGCACGCCGTAGATACGACGGACCTTCATCTTTTCACGCAGCTGCACAGCATATTCGCTGAGCTTCTTGCGGGCACGGCCGTGCTGGCCGGGGGCGTAGGGGCGGCGGTCCTGAGCGCACTTGTCAGTGAAGCAACGGTCGCCCTTCAGAAAAAGCTTGGTGCCTTCACGACGGCAAAGCCGGCATTTGGCGTCATTATATTTTGCCAAGGCTAGTTCTCCTTGTCTTCAAGGCGTTAGACGCGGCGCCGCTTGGGAGGACGGCAACCGTTGTGGGGAATGGGAGTCACGTCACGGATGAACGCAACCTTGAAACCGGCGGCGTTGATAGCGCGCAGAGCGGATTCACGGCCGGCGCCGGGACCCTTCACATACACACCCACAGTACGCATGCCATTGTCCTGAGCGCGACGGGCGGCGTTTTCGGCCGCGACCTGAGCCGCGAAGGGAGTGGACTTGCGGGAACCCTTGAAACCGCTCTGGCCGGCGGAGGACCAGCTCACGGTATTGCCGCGAGTATCGGTGAAGGTAACGATAGTATTATTGAAAGAAGCCGCAATGTGGGCGATGCCCAGCGGAATGTTCTTCTTTTCCTTCTTTTTGACTGCACGTTTGGCTCTTGCCATCTTGCACTTCCTTGGAGCTATGGTGTCTCGATCAGCCGAAGATGGGCTGCATCAGATACAGCTTCCTACTTCTTTTTCCCCACATTGCCACGACGCGGACCCTTGCGGG
>CAJJMX010000049.1 GCA_905192935.1 uncultured Mailhella sp. | reverse complement strand
GTATGCGCCTCCCGCACCCCCGAAGGCTGGCGGCTTCTCGTGGCCATTGCGGACGTATCCCACTACGTGCGCCCGAGAACGGCCCTCGACAAGGAAGCGCGCGAGCGCGGCAACTCCTACTATTTTCCCCTGTCCGTGGAGCCCATGCTTCCCGAGGCTCTCTGCAACGGCGTGTGCAGCCTGAGGCCCCATGAGGACCGGCGCTGCATGGCCGTGGACATGACTCTTGATGAAAACGGCAACCTGACGGACTCCCGTTTCTTCAACGCCGTCATGAGATCCCACGCCCGTCTGACCTACCGCGAAGTTCAGGCCGCACTGGACAGCCCGCAGGGCGAAACGGCTGCGGCCATGGAAGAAAAGGCTCCCGGCGTTCTTGCCATGCTGCAGGAAGCGGCCGAACTTGCCGTGGTGCTCATGGAGCGACGCCACAGACAGGGAGCGCTGGATTTCGACATTCCCGAGGCGGAATTCGTGGTGGAGGAAAAAAACGGCATTTCCCGGGTCACGGGCATACGCAACCGGGAAAGACTGTTCAGTCACCGTCTCATTGAGGCCTTCATGGTGCGCGCCAACGAAGCCGTGGCGGAATTTCTCACCCGCAGGAACGCCCCGCTGCTGTACCGCGTGCACCCCGCGCCCGGCGCAGACAGGCTGGAGGAACTGTACCATACGCTGCGCTCGACGGATGCCGAGCTGCCCCTTCCCCGCGCGGCCAAGGCCGCCGTGCCCAACTGGCTCACCCATGTGCTGGACGCGGCTGCGGGCACGGATCAGGCCTTCATCGTGAGCCGTCTCACGCTGCGTTCCATGATGCAGGCGCGCTACTCTCCCGAAGAAGACGGTCATTTCGGTCTTGCCTCGGCCTGCTACTGCCACTTCACCTCGCCCATACGCCGCTATGCCGACCTTGTGAATCATCGGGCCTTACGCTATGTTCTCGGCCTCGATACGGGCGGAGCCATTCCCACGGGGCACAAGCTTCTGGAAACGGCCGAGCAGTGCAACAGCCGGGAACGCGTCGCCACCGATGCCGAAAGAGAGATCGACAGACGTATGGGCTGTCTGCTGCTCATGGGACGCACGGGAGAAATCTTTGAAGGCGTCATCAGCGGCGTCATGAACTTCGGCTTCTTCGTGGAGCTTGACGGCATGCCCGTGGAAGGCATGGTCAGGGTGGAAACCCTGGGCCGCGACTACTATATTTTTGACGAGGAAAGGCAGGAACTGCGCGGCGAACACAGCGGCGAAACGTTCCGCCTCGGACAGAGAGTGACCGTAAAACTGGCCGGCGTGCATGTCGGCCGACTGGAGATAGACTTGGAATATCAGAAGGATGAGGAAGGCCGTCGTCCCTTCCGCCGCAGACATGACGACCGCGCGCCAAAGCGCGCCCGCTTTGAAGACAACGAGGGTCAGCCGCGCCGCGGCGGACGCCGCGCCTTTGCCGACAGAAAGGGCTTCCGCCCCCGCCGTGACGACGAGGAACTCGCACGTCAGCGCCGCTACGCCTCCGACGCGTGGGACGAAGAAGCCCCCCGTGAGGACTCCTTCCGTTCCCGCCGTCCCGCAAAGCCCTGGAACAGGGATCATCGCAGGAACGATGAAAACGGCAGAGACGACGATATTGGCACAGGTCGCAGACCTGCCCGCGGCAAGTTCTCCTTCCACGGAAAGGAAGAGCGTTTCTCCCGGGAAGAAGACCGTTCCTTCCGCAGGGAACGCCGCCCCTTCCGCAGCCGTGACGACGAAAGAGGCTTCCGCGACGACACCTTCCGTGAGGAAGGAGAATCCCGTCGTCCGTTCCGTCCCGCACGTCCCCGCTTCCACCAGGAAGACGACAGGAACGAAGGACGCTTCTTCCGCTCCTCGCGCAGGGACGAGGAAAACCGCGGCCGACGCTTCGACAGAGAAGAACGCCGCGGCAAAGGCGGCCGCCCCTTCCCGAAGCGCCAGGAACGCCGGGACGACGAAACCTTCGGCGAAGAGCGCTCCTTCCGTCCTTCCCGCTTCCGCGGGGATGAAGAACGCAGGGAACGCTTCTCAGGCCGTCATGAAGAGAGACGCGGTCCGCGCGAGCATGCCTTCCGGCCCGGCCGCAAAGGGCACGACCGCGGGGAACACGACGGCTTCCACGGCGCTCCCGACGACTTTTTCTCCATGAACACGGAACAGGAAAGACCGGTGCACCGCTTCGGCAGGCGCAAGAAATAGTCCTCGCTGAAAACTTTGATGACCGACGCCCCGGCCCGGGGGAAGACACTGCCCTTCCCCCGGGTCTGGAGTGCGCTCAATGTATTGACAACATATGCCGCTCCAGATAAAAAAGATGGTTCGGCATCATACTGCAAGTTTTATTTTTCCCGTGTTTTGCGGCACGGGGACTTCTCATATGTCTGATATCACCCGGCTTGCCCGGATAAACTTCCTGGAGGCATTCCATGGCCCGTATTACCGTTGAAGATTGCCAGCGCCGCGTGGACAACCGTTTTCTGCTCGTGCAGATGGCCATCAAGCGTGTACGTCAGTTCCGCGAAGGCTACGAACCTCTGGTGGACAGCAAGAACAAGGAAGTCGTCACGGCTCTGCGCGAAATCGCCGCCGGCAAGGTCCTGCCCGAGGACAAGCGCTTCTACACTCCCGTTGAAGGCGAAACCACGCCCGATCTTGACGATTAATCCCTGCGTTACGGAAAAATCTCATGAGCAAGCGCGATTATTATGAAATTCTGGGCGTCTCCAGAGATGCTTCGGACGACGAGATCAAACACGCCTACCGGAAGCTGGCGCTCAAATATCATCCCGACCACAATCCGAACAATCCCGAGGCGGAACAGAAGTTCAAGGAAGCCGCCGAAGCCTACGACGTTCTCCGCAATCCCGAAAGAAGAGCCAACTACGACCGCTTCGGCACCGCCGATCCGGGCATGGGCGGCGCATCCTTCAACAGCGCGGAAGACATTTTCGCCCAGTTCGGCGACGTATTCGGCGATCTGTTCGGCTTCGGCGGGTCCCGCTCCCGCGGTCCCCGGCCGCAGCAGGGAGACGATCTGCGCTACAACATGACCATTTCCTTCCGTGAAGCCGCCAAGGGCACGGAAAAAGCCATCAAGATTCCCCGCCACGTCACCTGTCCCGAATGCAACGGTTCCGGCGCCGCCAAGGGCTCTTCCCGTGAAACCTGTAAGAAATGCGGCGGCTCTGGTCAGGTCGCCATCCGTCAGGGCTTCATGCAGTTCGTGCAGCCCTGTCCTACCTGCCACGGTCGCGGATTCACCATTCCCAAGCCCTGCCCCAAGTGCAAAGGCGAAGGCATCGTGGAAACCATGCGCGAACTTTCCGTGCGCATCCCTGCCGGCGTGTATGACGGCGCCCGCCTGCGTCTGCGCGGCGAAGGCGAAATGGGCGTGCACGGCGGGCCTCCCGGAGATCTCTACGTGGTGCTGCACGTCGAGGATGATGACGTCTTCGATCGCGATGAGCAGAATCTCATTTACACCGCCACCATCTCCTTCCCGCAGGCCGCCCTCGGCACCCGTATTCAGATTCCCAGCCTCAACGAGGGAGAGACGCTCGACCTCGACATTCCCAAGGGCACGCAGAACGGCAAGGTTTTCCAGATCCGCGGCAAGGGACTCAAGTATCCCGGCGAAAAGCGTACGGGCGACCTTCTTGTGCGCATCGTGGTGAAGACTCCCACAAAGCTTTCCGCCGAACAGGAAAAACTGCTCAGAGAGTTTGAAAAGCTTTCCGAAGAGCAGAACAAGCCCGGCATCTTCGACAAGGTCAAAAAAGCCATGGGCATGGAATAATTCCTCCAGCAACAGGGAATTCAGGCCGCTTCCGCAGCATGTGCGCAAGCGGCCTTTTTTCGTCACCTTATCATATCAAACGGATGCATTGCGCTTTAAAAAGGAAAAAAGAGCCTCTCCGCCTTGTCGGGCATCAACCTAAAAAATGAGCGTAACATCCATGATCGCCTTCACTTCCCTTGACGACTTCATCGAAGAGGCCAGAGCATTTCACGGTACGGCCTCACCGGCGCTGACCATAGGAGCTTCCATGGTGGAGCTTGCCCTCCACTCCCTGGGACGCACGAAAAGCTATCATGCCCTCTGCGAAACGGAACGTGATCTTCCCGACGCCGTGCAGATTCTCACGCCCTGCACCACGGGAAACGGCAGACTGCATGTGCTCTCCCTCGGACGTTTCGCCCTGACGCTTTTCCGCCCGCAGAACGGCAGGGGCGTAAGGGTCCATCTCGACCTCGCCAAGACGGCAGGATGGCCGCATATCCGGCGCTGGGCCCTTCAGCGCATGGAAGGAGGAGAAAAGGAACAGGTCCGTCTGGAGCATGAAATACGAAAGGCGGGCATATCCATCCTTTCCGCCGCGCCCGTGCAGATGCGCGCGGTCTTCATGGATGAAGCACTCTCCGGTCCCATGACGGCCTGCATAAGCTGCGGCGAACCCCATCCCGCAGCTGCGGGAAAACTGTGTCGCGCCTGTGCGGGCCAGTCTCCCTATGTTCCCCGTCTTCCGGCCGTCCCGCTCTCCGACAGCGGACACTGCGGCCGCCTGTAGACATTCCCGACGATCCCTCGGGAACAAAAATCCCTGTGCCCTCGGCCTGATCCTGCTTCTCCCCCGTGCGAACGGGACGCCTCTGCGCCGACTCGGATGCCTTATGCACTCATGAGATTAAATTGTTACAACTCCCTTTGCAGGCTTGCCGCTCAACAAAAAATTGTCTAAAAAATTCACAAGGTGCTCGCGCATCCCGCCTCGGAACATTCCTTTTCCGAAGCCGTGCCGCCCATCTCCGTTTCTTCGGAAGCCGCAGTCTGGAAGGCGCAATTTCATGAGCTGAATCAGGAACAATCATGCCTATCCCTCACCTGTCAGACGGTCTGCGGCGTATTCTTGCCCTTACGGTTCTTTTCTGCCTGCTCTTCGTGTCCGGCGCTCTGGCCGGTCCCATCAATGCCAAAAGCGCCATACTCATGGACGTGACGACCGGCCGGATTCTCTATGAGCAGCGCGCCGACATGAAAATTCCTCCGGCCTCTCTGACCAAGGTCATTTCCATGTACGTCGCCATGAATGCCATCAGCGCCAGAAAGGTGGACTATCACGACAACGTGAAGGTCAGCGCCAATGCCGCCCGTACCGGAGGTTCGCGCTTCGGACTGAGGGCAGGAGAGCGCGTCACCCTCGACAAGCTCTTCTACGGCATGGCCGTAGCCTCGGGCAACGACGCCAGCGTGGCCGTGGCGGAACACGTGGCAGGTTCCACCTCCGCCTTCGTCAAGCAGATGAATTCCCTGGCCCGACGTCTCGGCATGAAGAACACCCGTTTCGTCAATGTGAACGGCCTGCCCGCCAAGGGGCAGCTCACCACGGCACGCGACATGCTCAAGCTCGCCCGGGCCTATCAGGCCCATTATCCCATTGCAAGGAAGTATCATCTCGCCCGCTCCGTAACCCATCGCGGACACACGGAACCCAATCATAATCCTCTCGTCGGCCACTACGCGGGCCTCGACGGACTTAAGACGGGCTGGGTGACGGCCGCAGGCTACAACATCATCGTCACGGCGCGCCAGCGCGGCCACAAGCTCATTGCCGTCATTCTCGGAGCACCGAACTCCGGAGTACGTGCAGCCGAGGCCAGACGGCTGCTCAATGCCGGATTCTCCGCCGTGGCAAAAAAGAAAAGCACAGCCATAGCCGAACTCGGCGTGTCCCAAAAACAGGCGGCTCAGCTCAAGAAGTCAAACTATTCCGCACCGCGCAAGGTACAGAAAAAACGTGCTCCGTCCCGTAAGTCTGCGGCGGCGGCCCAGCGCCACTCCACAAGGGAAAAGACCTCCCGCTGACATTCTCCACGCCTTTTCCTTATTTCCCATGGGGGAGACACAAAAGTCAAAAAAAACGCCTCATGCGCCCGCACAGGCCCGAATTCCATACTTGTGAAGGCTCCCGGTCTTTTAAAGAACGGGAGCCTTCACATCATCGGCAACGCAGGCCGCACCGGCCTTTCACAGCCATCCTGCTCCAGACTCAAATTTTCCGAAAAAACCGGCACTGCAGCTTTTCGGAAAACGCCTCACAAACCGTCCAGGATATACCCTTCTGAACAACGCCGTCCGATACGCTCTTCCCGTACCGCAATACAAAAAAAGACGCGGAGTCCTTTCGGATGCTCCGCGTCCCGACACAATCACGGCAACCGTCAGAACTTCACGTGACGGGCGGCTTCCAGAGCCTTTTCGAAATCCTCGTCGGTATGGGCAAAGGAAAGCATGTTGGCTTCAAAGGCGGAAGGAGCCATGAAAATGCCCTGTTCGCGCATCTGCTTGTAGAAGCTCTCAAACAGCTTCTGATCCGTGGTCTGCACACTGGCGAAGTCCACGAGCGGCGCTTCCGTGAAATACACGGTGAACAGAGAAGCAATGTGCGGAATCTGTACCGACACGCCCTTTTCCTTGAGGATCTCCTGAAGCTCCTCCACAAAGGCATGAACACGGGCTTCAAGATCGGCATAATCGGCATGCTTCAGGATGTTCAATGTAGCCAGACCGGCCGCCATGGCCAGCGGATTGCCCGACAACGTTCCGGCCTGATAGACCTCGCCCTCGGGCGCAATGTGGCGCATGATGTCGGCGCGTCCTCCATAGGCCCCCACGGGCAGGCCTCCGCCGATGATTTTTCCGAAGGTGGTAAGATCGGGCATGATGTCGAAACGCCCCTGGGCGCCGGCATAGGAAAGACGGAAACCGGTGATGACTTCATCAAAGACCAGGAGCGCACCGTACTTCGTACACAACTCCCTGAGACCGCGCAAAAATCCGGGCTGCGGCAGAATGAGTCCCATGTTGCCCGCCACGGGCTCCACAAAAAGTGCGGCAATCTGATCGGGCCATGCCTCAAAAAGCGCCTTCACGGCCTCCAGATCGTTGTAGGGAGCAAGCAGCGTGTCCGCCACGGTCGCCGCAGGCACTCCGGGAGTACCGGGTATGGAGAACGTGGCCACGCCGGAGCCGGCGCTGGCAAGAAACGCATCGCCGTGACCGTGATAACCGCCGATGAACTTTATCATCTTGTCACGGCCGGTCACGCCGCGTGCAAGACGCAGAGCACTCATGGTCGCCTCGGTACCGGAATTCACCATGCGCACCATTTCCACGGAAGGCAGCGCCGCACACACTTCCTCGGCAAGACGGACTTCGTCCTCACAGGGAGCGCCGTAGCTCGTGCCGCGCGCGGCCGCACTGCAGATGGCGTCCGTCACTTCAGGGTGCGCATGTCCCACCAGCATGGGGCCCCAGGAACCGAGAAAGTCAATGACGTCGTCACCGTCTGCCGTGGTAAGATGCGAGCCCCGGGCAGAGGCGATGAACAAAGGATCAGCATGCACGTTGCGGCAGGCGCGCACGGGACTGTTCACGCCGCCGGGAATCAGCTTCTGTGCGCGAACAAAAAGATCATGGGAACACTTGGTATTCATATCTTGCTCCTGTTACTTCGACGGATCGGCAAAGTACGTCATGGAAATTTTTTTCAGCTCTTTCAGGCTTTCCAGAATCTCGAACCTGTCCAGAGACGTGGTCCGACGCAGATCTTCCACGACGTCCAGGCAGTCCTGTTCGCTTTTGCCGTGAATCATGGTGTAGAAGGTATACGGCCATGCCGGATAGGGGCTGGGACGATAATAGCAATGGGAAATGCGCGGATGCTCGGCGGCCTTCCGTCCCACTTCGTCCACTTCCTCCGGAGAAACCATCCATGCCACCATGGCGTTGTGCGTCCAGCCCGTGCGCTGATGCTTGATGCTCGCACCGAAGCGCCTTATGGCGCCTGATTCCTTGAGTCTGGAAAGAAGCTCGAGCACTTCCTCTTCCGTAGAGCCGGTGGCGGCAGCCATGTCCGCATAAGGCGTGAGAGAATCGGGTATGCTTTTCTGAGCAATGCGAAGAATGGCCTGTTCCTTTTCCGTAAAATTCATGGCAAGCCCCGTTATGGTGAAGAAATTCGACGGGCAGTATAGCCGCAGGCCCCATAGGAAGCAAGAGAGCTGGATCACACGAAAGGAAAAACAAAGCTCCCGGAAGCTCATGCCACTCTTAAAAAAGGATGCGGGAATCGCTCCGACCCCCCGGAGCGATTCCCGCATGGACTGCATGGCACCTTCCATGCAGATCCCGTCTTCCTTCTTACGGAAGCATCCAGCTCAGGAAGCCTGCCTGACAGTAGGCAAGCACACAGAGAATGAGCGTCAGGGCAATGCTGTGCCCAAGGGCGAAGCGGAACAGATTGCCTTCCTGTCCGACCATGTTGGTAGCGGAAGTAGCCACGCTGATGGACTGGGGAGAGATCATCTTGCCGGTCACGCCGCCCACGGCGTTGGAGGCAACGGCGAGTTCAGGCGGAATGCCCACGGCCGTGGCGGTGGTGTGCTGCATGCTGCAGAACAGCGCGTTGGACGAAGTGTCGGAACCGGTAAGGAACACGCCGAGCCAGCCGATGAGGGGAGCAAAGAAGGGGAAGAAGCTGCCGGTCTTGGTGAAGGCAAGGCCCAGAGTGGAGCTCATGCCGGCATAGTTCATGAGGAAGGCCAGGCCGAGCACGCTGGCGATGGTAAGGATGGGGAAACGCAGCTGATACAGGGTGGTGAAGAAGCACTTCACGGCCTTGGCGTAGGAGTAACCGGGCATGAGGGGCACGGCGATGAAGCCGGAAAGCAGAATGGCGGTACCGCCGGCAGACACCCAGCCGAAAGTGAATACGGCGGCATAGGGAGATTCCGTGGCCACGATGGGGGCCGCACGGTTGACCATGCCGTCAAGCAGAGGCCAGGAGAAGCTGGGAGCAGAAATACTGTTCAGCACGGCCTTGAACTGCGGCAGGCCCCACAAAAACACCATGACGGCCAGGATGAGGTAGGGGCCCCAGGCACGAAGAACGACCTTGCCGGAATAGCCGGGGCCGTCGGTGCTGATGGCGGGATCTTCCGCAAAGCGGAAAATGGAGCTGGGCTTCCAGTAGCGGAGCAGAACGAGCAGACCCACGATGGTGGCGATGGCCGACATGATGTCGGGCAGGGTCGGGCCGTGGAAATTGGCGAAGATGAACTGCGCACCGGCAAAGCAGATACCGGCCACCAGAATGGCGGGCAGGATTTCCATGGAACGACGGAAGCCGCACATGACGATGCTCAGCCAGAACGGAATGATGATGGCCAGAAGCGGAAGCTGACGGGCCGCAACCTGACTGATGAGATTGGGATCCATACCGGACACGCTGGCCGCGGTGAGGACGGGAGCACCGATGGCACCGAAGGCCACAGGCGCCGTGTTGGCGATGAGGCAGAGACCGGCGCCGTAGATGGGATTGAAGCCGAGACCGGCAAGCATGGCCGCAGTAATGGCCACGGGAGTGCCGAAACCGGCGGTACCTTCCAGGAAGGAGCCGAAGGCAAAGGCGATGAAAATGGTCTGGAGCCGACGGTCAGGAGTCACGCGGGCCAGAGAATCCTTGATGATTTCAAACTCTCCGGACTCCACGGTCATGTTGTAGACCCACACGGCGGTGATGACGATCCAGATGATGGGGAACAGACCGTTGGCAACACCGAGGCCGACGGAACTGATGGCCGTGATCACGGGCATGCGCCATATGAGAATGGCGATGATGAAGGCGGAAGCGAGTCCGGCCAGCGCAGCAATATGCCCCTTGGAACGTTTTATGGCCAGCATATAGAGCAGGATGACAAGCGGTATGGCCGCGATGCAGGCCGAGACGACTTCGCTGACGACTGGATCATAGACTTGGGTCCACGCCATGATATTCCCCCATGGAAATTAAAATGATCATCACACCAGATTCTTAAAAAAGTATCTGAATAAGCCTATGATTATAGGATTATAAAAAATAAAAAATCT
>CAJJMX010000048.1 GCA_905192935.1 uncultured Mailhella sp. | reverse complement strand
ACTCTAGCAGTCTCATTTGTCTTCTTCCTCCGAAAACTCCGAAGTCAGCCTTTCTGAAACCTCATCCAACGCCTTATGGAGGAAATCATGATTCCCGCTTTCCGCTGGCTGAGCTTCGCCGCAGCGGCCGTGCTGTGCGCCTTCGCTCCCCTTTCCGCGTCAGCCGCAGCCGCCGACTCCCGTCCGGAGCTTGTTGTTGCCGTTGCTGAAATTCCTGAAGGTCTGGAACCTTCCAAGGAACTTTCCAACATGGGCACCCGCATCACCTACAACATCTTCGATACGCTGATCCGCCGCGACTTTCTGGCTGACGGCTCCGGCACGGCGGCCAGACTCGTTCCGGGACTCGCCGAGAGCTGGAAGCGCATCGACAACAACGGCATAGAGCTGCACCTCCGCAAAGGCGTCAAGTTCCACAACGGAGACGAGCTCACCGCAGACGACGTGGTATTCACCTTCGAGCGCATGCTCAAGCCGGACTATCCTGCGCCGGAAGGCAAGGCCTATTTTTCCATTTTCGACCGTCTGGAAGCGGTGGACCCCTATACCGTGCGCATCTATACCAAGTACTACGATACGCTGCTTGAGCATCGTCTGTCGTCTTGGGCCAGCTGGATCGTGAACAAGCGGGCCTATGAAAAGCTCGGTTTCGACGGCTTCGGCCGCGCGCCCGTGGGCACCGGTCCCTACAAGCTCAAAAGCCTTCGTTCCGGCGAAAGCATCGTTCTCGACGCCAACGACGAGTACTACGGCGGCAAGCCCACGGCCCGCCGCGTCACCTTCCGCATGGTGCCGGAAGTGGCCGCACGCATCAGCGGTCTGGTGAGCGGGGAATTCGACATCATCGCCAACCTTCCTCCGGATCAGACTTCCACTCTGGCCGCATACCCCGATATCGACGTGCGCAGCGTGGTGCTCTCCAACACGCACATGCTGGTATTCAACACGAGCGCCGGACCTCTGAAGGACAAGAGGATCCGTCAGGCGCTCTCCTTTGCCGTGGACCGCAAGGCGCTCAACGACGCGCTCTGGGGAGGCAAGGCCGTCATACCCAACGGCCATCAGTTCCCCGAGTTCGGCGACATGTACGATCCTTCCCGCCCCGGTCAGACCTACGATCCGGAAAAGGCAAGAACTCTCGTGAAGGAAGCCGGCTATCATGGAGAGCCCATCGTCATGTACACGCAGGCCAACTACTACGTGAATGCGCTTTCCGCCGCCCAGATCATGCAGGAGATGTGGAAGGCCGTCGGCCTCAACGTCAGGCTCCAGGTCATTGAAAACTGGAAGGCCGTCAAAAACGACGACGTCATGATCCGCAACTGGTCCAACTCCAACCGCTACCCCGATCCGCTCGGCTCTCTCGCCGTGCTGTGGGGAGCCAACGGCGCGCCCCAGGCCTCCTGGAAAACCTGGGCCGGCCCTGCGGCCGAAGCCTTCAACAAGCTCATTGCGGAACTTGAACGCACGTCCGACACGGCAGCGCGCAAGGTCATCTTCGGCAAAATGCTGGACCTGTGGGAAGACGAAACTCCCGGCATGACCCTGTATCAGCCTCTTGAAAGCTACGGGGTCAAGAAGTCCGTACACTGGCAGCCCTACAGCTTCTACTATATGGATCTTCGCCCCTACAACATGAGCTTTTCCGACAAGTAACACCTGCCGGCGTGCATCTTCGGATGCACGCCGTTTTCAGGAATACGCTTCATGCTGCTTTCCATACGCAATCTTGGTGTTCAATTCTGGAGTCCCCGCGGCATCGTCCGAGCCGTAAGAGAAGTCAGTCTCGACGTGCGGGAAGGCGAGATCGCAGGCATTGCCGGAGAAAGCGGCTCCGGCAAGAGCGTCACCTGCATGGCCGTCATGGGGCTTCTGCCGGAACGCTTTTCACACGTCACCGGCTCCATACGTCTCGAGGGACGCGAACTGCTCGATCTTCCGGAGACGGAACGCCGTCGTCTTCGCGGCAGAACTCTCGCCATGATATTCCAGGACCCGTCAAGCTGCCTCGATCCCATCCGGCGCATCGGCAGTCAGATCACGGAAGCCCTGCGTCTCACCCATCCGAAGGCGTCCCGGAACGAACTCAGGGACCGCGCCAGGGAACTTCTGCGCCGCACGGGCATCGCCGATTCCGCAAGGCGCATGGACGAGTATCCGCATCAGCTGTCCGGGGGCATGAATCAGCGCGTCATGATAGCCATGGCGCTGGCGTGCAGTCCCCGGCTTCTTTTTGCGGACGAACCCACTACGGCCCTCGACGTGACCACACAGGCGCAGATCCTTGATCTTTTGAGGAGTCTTTCCGAGGAACGCCGCATGGCCGTGGTCCTCGTCACGCACGATCTCGGCGTCATGGCCCAGACGGCCGACCGTGTGGCCGTCATGTACGCCGGAAGCATCGTGGAAAACGCTCCCGTCAGGGAACTCTTCTCCCATCCGGCGCATCCCTACACCCGGGCTCTTCTGAAGGCCTGTCCCCGCACCGACATCACCGTGCGCAGACTGGAGGCCATCGCCGGAACGGTGCCCCCGCTTACCAGCGTCATGCCGGGCTGCTCCTTCGCACCGCGCTGCCGGGAAGCTGCAGGCGAATGTTCCCAAACCGTGCCGTCGCTGCGTCCTCTGCCCTGCGACACGCCGTCGAACATCCCGGACAACGTCGAAGAACACGTCTGCGCCTGTCACAGAATCAGCCTCAGGAGGGCCTCATGAACGGATTCGACTGTCCCGACGATCGCGGAGCGCTGCTTCAGGCGTGCCGTCTCGTGCGCACCTTCGACGCAGGACGTGAAGGGCTCTTCGGTCCCCGCCGCACGGTACGCGCCGTGGACGGCGTGTCCTTTTCCATCATGCCCGGCGAAGCTCTGGGGCTCGTGGGAGAAAGCGGTTCCGGCAAATCCACCGTGGGCGGCATGGTAAGCGCACTGCTCGATCCCACCGAAGGTGAAGTCTGGTTCGAGGGGTGCCGCATCCAGGACAAGACGCTTTCCCGCGCACGCAGAAAAGAACAAATGTCCCATCTGCGCCGGGATCTTCAGGTCATCTTTCAGGATCCCGCAGGAACGCTCAATCCCCGTCTTTCCCTGGGGGCGCAGATAGCCGAACCTCTGCGCATACACGGCGAGAAGGATGCCCGTCTCATCCGTGAACGCGTGCAGGAAACCCTCCTTCAGGTGGGGCTGAACGCGGACATGGCCGCCCGGTATCCTCATGAGCTGTCAGGCGGCCAGCGTCAGCGCGCCGTCGTGGCCCGGGCACTCATCACCAGGCCGAAGCTCATCGTGTGCGACGAGCCTACCTCGGCCCTCGACGTGTCCATTCAGGCCCAGGTGGTCAATCTCCTCAGCGATCTGAAGGACGAAACCGGCGTATCCTATCTTTTCATCTCTCACAACCTCGGTGTGGTCCGGACCGTGTGCGATCGTGTGGCCGTCATGTATCTCGGCAGGATCGTGGAGGAAGCCTCCGTGGACGAGCTCTTTTCCCATCCCGCCCATCCCTATACGAAGGCACTTCTTGAAGCGAATCCCGTACCGGTTCCCGGAGCGGGGCGTCATGTGCCGCCGCTCAAGGGAGAGCCTCCGAGTCCGCTCGAAGTGCATCCCGGATGCCGATTCATCGAGCGCTGTCCCCGCGCCCATGAACGCTGCCGCCGTCTTGTTCCCGAGCTGCGCCCCGTATCGGGTTCTTCGCCTCATTTCTTTCACCGTGCCGCCTGTCATTATCCCGAAACAGCCTGAAAACCATTCTTCAGAGAAAACCATCATGCATCTTCCCCTTCCCATAGCCCATCGGGGCTATTCCGCCCGTTTTCCCGAGAACACCCTCGCCGCCTTTGCGGCCGCCTACGACTTCGGCGTGCTGGCCGTGGAAACCGACGTGCGCCTTTCCTCGGACGGCGTGCCCGTATGCCTGCACGACGCCTCTCTGGAACGGCTGGCCCGCTCGGAAAAATCCGTGGCCAGAACGCCTCTTTCCGACATACGGCAGACGCTCAGCGACGCCGGCCGCGAGCTCTGCCTGCTTGAAGAAGCGCTTGCCCTGGCTCTTGAACGCAGAGGCAGCCTGCTGCTCGACGTGAAGGCGCAGGACGCACTGCCGAAAATACACGCTCTTCTTGCCTCCATGGCCGTGCCCGACAACACCGTCACCCTGGGGCTGCGCTGCACCTCACAGGTGAAGGAATGGAGAAAGATGGACTCGAAGCGTCCCATTCTCGGCTTTCTTGCCCATACCGGGGAAATCCCCGACTTCTACGCCGCAGGCGGCACCATAGTCCGCTTCTGGGAGGAAGACCTCACTGCCGATCCGCGTCTCGTGCGTCTTGCCGAAGGCCGTCCCTTCTGGGTCATGGCCGGAGCCCGGGAACAGGGATGCGGCGACATCACCCTTCCCCGCATCGCCTGTCTGCGGCAGCTTGGAGCCGCGGCCGTGCTGCTCAACGATCCCGCGCTTCTCGGCCCGTGTCCGAATGGAGGGGTCACGGCATGAAGACCCGCGTTCTCCTCATGGTGCTGGACGCCTTCGGCAGCGACATGCTGAGTGAAGAACTCACCCCGAATCTGCAACGCTTTGCCCGTGAATGGGCGTGCGTGCCCCGTGCGCGCTCCGTGTTTCCCAGTGAAACACGGGTATGCGCCTCTTCCCTGGTAAGCGGCTGCTGGCCGGAACGGCACGGCGTAACGGCCAACTATCAGTTTCTTCCCCCGGACGGCCATCTTTTCAACAGCGGTCTTCCCGAAGATCTGCGGGAGTGGAAGAAGCGTCTGCGCGATCTTGCGCCCTGCGCTTCGGCCGTTCCCGATCTCGGAAGAGCCCTTGCCGCGGCAGGACGGACGCTTCTTTCCGTGGGGGCCGCCTCGGACGGCTGCTGCAGCCTTCTCGACTGGAACGCCGAAGAGCTCGGCCACACGCGGCTGGCCGTGCGCACGCCGAAGCTGTGCACGCCGGACGGAAGTTACGAGAGCATGGTGCGACGCTTCGGCCCTGTTCCCGCCGTGCATGCGCCGGACGGGACCTATGCTCCCGAACTTATGGCCTACACCGTTTCCGTGCTGCTCGGCCTTCTCGACTCGGCCTCGCCCGATGTCGCGCTCTGCTGGCTTCCCGAACCGGACATGGCCGGACACCTTTTCGGGACACGGAGCAGACAGCACGACAGCGCGCTTTCAAGCATCGACGAGCAGTGCGGCCGGGTCCTCGACTGGTGGGACAAGAAGGGGCGCGAACTCGGATGGCAGCTTTTCTTCATGGCCGACCACGGCATGGACGACGCAGAGACGCATCAGGACATTCCTGCGATCCTGCGCCGGGCCGGATTCGAGGTCCGAACTTCCGAAGACGGTCAGATGATCACGGCCGGCATGGACGGTTCAACATTCCGCATACTGAACGCCTGCAGCGGACACGCCAGAATGGACGGTCCCTGTGCCGAAAGGCCTCTCCGCGCCCTGCTCGAAGCCCTGAAACCCACTTGTCATGAAGTCTTCCTTGCCGAGGCCCTGCTCCGGAAATTTCCCGTTCCGGGCGTGACCGCCCTTGAAGGCGTGCGCTGCGGCCATCCCCTCGGTCCTCAGATACGGTTCACGCTGGCCGGAGCGGACGGCGGTCCGGCCGCCCCCGCAGGTTCCGTGAAGATCGGCTTTCACGGAGGACATCAGACAAGGGAAATGAACCCGCTTCTTCTCGCCGGAGGGCATCTTGTTCGCCCGCGCTGCGAAAGCACGAAGCCCTCCGCACTGCCGGACATCGCGCCCACGGTGCTCACGATGCTCGGCGTGCCCGTGCCGGAACGGATGCAGGGACGGGTACTCTCGGAACTTTTTGCCGATGCAGAGGCGATGTGACCATGCTTGTCTTCATACTGCGAAAAACGCTGCGCGCTCTTCTGACCATGTTTCTTGTGGTCACGTTCACCTTTCTCATCCTCCGCATTTCCGGAGATCCCACGGAAGTCATGTTTTCCGACGACGTTCCGCAGGAAGTCAAGGATGCCTACCGCACGGCCTGGGGACTGGACCGTCCGCTTCCCGAACAGTTCGCAAAATATCTCATCAGCGTGGGGCACGGAGACCTCGGCTATTCCTTCCGTGACTCCCGACCGGCTCTGGAAGTGGTGACGGAACGCATTCCCGCAACGCTCAGACTCGGACTGTGCTCCTTTGCGCTTTCCGTATGCCTCGGCATTCCTCTCGGACTGTGCGCGGCCTTCCGCAGAAACACCTTTCTCGACAGGCTGGCCACATCCGTCAGCGTCATGGGCTACAGCATGCCGAACTTCTTTCTCGGCATACTGCTCATTCTGCTCTTCTCGCTCAAGCTGCGCCTGCTGCCGAGTTCCGGCTCCGCCACGCCCGAGCATCTCATCATGCCCGTGATAACTCTGGGCACGGCCACGGCGGGCATCGTGGCGCGCTTCACCCGCACCGCCGTGCTCGACGTGCTGGGACAGCCCTTCGTCACGGCCGCACGGGCCAAGGGCCTTTCCATGCCGAGACTCATTTTCGGTCATGTGCTGCCCAACGCCGCCATCCCCGTCATCACCGTGCTCGGCCTTCAGCTCGGAGCCGTCATCGGCGGCGCGCTGGTCACGGAAACGGTATTCGCATGGCCCGGCATAGGACGGCTTCTCGTTCAGTCGGTCAACTACCGCGACCTTGCCGTGGTCCAGACCATCGTTCTCATCATCGCGGCCAGCATGATACTCTGCAATCTGCTCGTGGACATGGCCTACGGCTGGCTTGATCCCCGCATCCGCTCCGAAAGGAGAGGAAACTGACAAGGACAACGTCATGAACAGCATTTCCGGCGCGACATCCGCCGCTTCTGTGAATCCTTCCTCCCAGGCCCCCGAAGCCTTCGGCTCTTCCGGCGCTCCTTCCGACAACTTTTCCTTCAGGCCTCCGGTGCGCTATCCTCTGCTCGTCGTCCTGAGCGCCTTCCTGCTTTCCGCGCTCTTTCTGTGCGGCCTGTTTGCCGAACAGCTCGCCCCCGCGGGATACGCCGCGCAGGACCTTGCCGCCAGACTCAGTCCTCCCGTATGGATGGGCGGCAAATCCGGTCTTCTGGGCACGGACTTCCTCGGCAGAGACATTTTCTCACGCCTGCTCTACGCCGTGCGCATCAGTCTGCTCGTCGCCTTCGCAGGAACGCTCATCTCCTGTACGATCGGCACGCTTCTGGGCTTTCTTGCCGCGCACAAAAAGGGCTGGACCGATGAAATCATCATGATGATGGTGGACTTTCAGGCCTCCATGCCCTTCGTGCTCATCGCCCTGGCCGTTCTGGCCTTTCTCGGCAACAGTCTCGGCCTGTTTGTCGCCGTCATGGGACTGAACGGCTGGGAACGCTTCGCCAGATTCACCCGGGGACTGGCCCGCTCGGCCTCGGCCCGAGGCTATGTGGCCGCCGTGAGCGCCATGGGAGCCTCGCCGCTGCGCATCTATCTTCGGCACATTCTTCCCAACATCGCCGGCGTGCTCATCGTTCAGTTCACGCTCAATTTTCCGAGCACCGTTCTGCTCGAATCCTCGCTCAGCTTTCTCGGACTCGGCATACAGCCGCCGCTGACCAGCCTCGGAGCCATGCTTGGCGAAGGCCGCAATTATCTCATCAACGCCTGGTGGATATCCGTCGCCCCCGGCACGGTCATCTTCTGCGTGACGCTTTCCGCCTGCATTCTGGGCGACTGGCTGCGCGACAGGCTCGACCCCACGCTGAGATGACGCGGACGATGCTGTTCAGCTCCTCTCATGCGCTTTGTCTCTTCACACGCACGACATACCTCGCCACATATTCATCCTCCCCGCAGGCAAGCACGTAGTTCATCTGGTCATAGGCGTACACGTCTCCGCACGGAAGAACCCCCATCTTCTCAAGTTCCTTCATCATGCGGGAAAAAGCCCGTGCATGGCTCTGCACTCCCCCTCTGTGGAAGAAGCAGGCATATTCCCCTTCTTCCACTTCCACGGAGTGCTCCAGCCCCGTACCCCATGCCGCGGTAAAAATGCTGCATATGCGAAATGTTCCTTCCGAAGCATACTTCCCGGGAATGATCACACCAAGCGGCGGATCGATGGCGTTCCCATCCATGAGGCTCTTCATGAGGCACTCGGAATAACATTCCACACTTGATTCCAGGTCGGTGATCTTGTCCGAGTCTACCGGATAGACAAGAATGCGCGTTGCCTTTCTTTTCTCGAAAAAAATACGGTCATATTCGGAAACAAGCGCTTCCCTGCCCAGATCAGCCAGTTTCTTCAGCATGGAAAGCCGGTGGGCAAGGCGCTCCTGCTCCTTTTCCAGCACGGCAATGCGTCCGGTGACAAGCTCGAGATAGCCCTCCTGCCCGCAGCCTTCCCTGTATCTGCGTATTTCCTCCAGAGTACTGCCCGTTTCCTTCAGAAGAGAAATGATGTCAAAGTCGAAAAACTGCTTCGGACGATAGCGCCTATAGCCGTTTTCAGACACATGATCGGGAACAAGAAGCCCTTTTCTGTCGTAGTGAAGAATCGTTTCTCTGGTCGTGCGGCATACGCGGGCGAACTCTCCCGTATTCAAAAAAGATTTTCTTTTCATGTCTTTTTCCTTGACCCTTGGGTTACCCAACAGTTTACGGTTGAGAACTATCGGACGCAATCTCATCCCGCCCGGTCCGAAAACGCCTCAAGGAAAACATGATGACCGACTTTTCCGTATCCCGTGCCAGCTGCGCGTATTTCTTTCTCTGTCCAGGGCTAGCCTACGGTCTCCTGACTTCGAGACTGCCCGCTCTGAAAATGCAGACCGGAGCCGACGAATCTCAGATAGGACTTCTTATGCTCTGCATCGGACTCTCCAGTCTCGCGGCGCTGTTCTGCAGCGGACGCCTCATCGCCCGCTGGGGAAGTCGTCTCATTCTGCAAAAATCTTCCCTGATTCTTGTCATCACCATTCCTCTGTGCTGTCTGACCACAACGCCTCTTCAGCTCGGCGCAGGATGCCTGCTTACGGGCGCAAGCATGTCGCTTGTGGATGTGGCCATGAATACCCAGGGAATACAGATAGAAAAACGCTACCGCACCTCGTGCATGTCCTTCATGCATGCGTCCTACAGCTTCGGCGGCGTCATGGGAGCGCTCTCAGGCTCTCTTTTCGCCGCACTGGAACTGAGTCCCTTCATCAACGCCGTCTGCGTCCTTGCGCTCTACGCGCTGCCTCGTCCATGGGCCGCACCTCATCTCATGGAAGATCTGCCCTCATCATCCGCTTCCCTGCCGAAGACCGCCTCCCGGGCTCTTCCTCCGTTTGTCATCGCCTGCGGCCTTTTTGCCATGCTCGCCTATGCCTCAGAAGGCTCAGTGGCAGAATGGGGAAGTCTGCTGCTTTTCACCGTCAAGGATGCAGACGAGCATACGGCAGCGCTCGTGTTCGCGGCATTTTCCATCACCACCGTACTGTGCCGGCTTTTCGGCGACGGTCTGCGCCGAATGATAAGCGACTTCACCCTCATGCTCGGCGGCTCACTTCTGGCTCTCGGCGGCATGGTTTTTGTCCTGCTGTCCCCGTATCCGGCCGCATGCCTTGCCGGATACGCTCTCATGGGAGCGGGCCTCTCTCCCATCGTTCCCATACTCTTCAGCCGCGCAGGCAGATATCCCGGCATCAGTGCAGGAAGAGCCAGCGCCGTCGTTTCCATCCTTTCCTACAGCGGACTTTTGCTCTTCCCTCCGGCGCTCGGCTTCATCGCCCAGGCCCGGGGACTGGAAAACGCACTGCTTCTCGTGGTTGCTGCATGCCTTGTCCTTGCCGCCGGATCCCTTCTCTTCAGAACAAAACAAAAATAACGCACGATGGAAAACTCCGCAGCGTCGATCGTAACGAAACGCTGACACGACAGGCCATACGGGCATCCGCCAAAGCACACATCCCCGCATAAGGAAACGCCGGGAAAATTCCCGGCGTTTCACACAGCTCTCACACCATGTCGCTCAGCGTCTGTTCCACGGCATCTTCGCAAGCAGAAGTCCGAGACCGCAGAAGCCCGTGACGCCTGCAAATACCAGACCGGCCCCCACAAAGGCGGAAAGCCAGAACATGGGATGCCAGACCCAGCTGCCCAGTATGCCGACAAGCACAAGAGAACCTGCGCCTATCTGGATCTGTCTGAACAGCGGCATGACCGTTTTCTCGTGCCGTACCGGCAGCCCTTCCTTCATCCAGCCGTTAAGGCCGCCTTCCATCTGCCAGGCCTGCGTGTCGCCCGCAAGGGCCTTGAGCTCGTCGGCCGCCTTG
>CAJJMX010000047.1 GCA_905192935.1 uncultured Mailhella sp. | reverse complement strand
TTCTTGAGGAACTTCGCAAGGTGAACACTCATCCCACGGTCGATGAGCTGTACACCATAGTCAAGGCACGCATGCCGCACATCAGCCTGGGAACGGTCTATCGCAATCTGGATCTTCTGGCTGAGATGGGTGAAGTGCTGAAAATAGACTCCGCCGGCAACATGCGCCGCTTTGACGGAAGAGTGGAGCCTCATCGCCACGTGCGCTGTCATGTGTGCGGACGCGTGGCCGACGTTTTTACGGACGGGAAGGACGAACCGGGCATAGGTTCGCTTCGCGTCCCGGGTTTCAGGATAACCACCGTCAGGGTGGAATACGACGGCATTTGTGAAGAATGTGAGCGCAAGTCCGCCGCCGCGGCGGACGCCATGCAGGAAGCGAATCAGAGGCGCGCCTGCTGACAAGCCCCCTCTGCCTACCATCAGGAGAATTTCCCATGAAATCTTTGAAGGGTACCCAGACTGAAAAGAATATCCTCACCGCCTTTGCCGGTGAATCCCAGGCCCGCAACCGCTACACCTATTTTGCCTCCCAGGCCAAGAAGGACGGCTATGTGGAGATGCAGAAGGCTTTTGAAGAGATCGCGAACCAGGAAAAGGAACACGCCAAGCGCCTGTTCAAGTTCCTTGAAGGCGGCAGCGTGGAGATCACGGCGAGCTATCCTGCCGGCGTCATCGGCAGCACGCTCGACAATCTGAAGGCTGCGGCCGCCGGTGAAAACGAGGAATACTCCGACATGTATCCCTCCTTTGCCGACGTGGCCGAGGCCGAAGGCTTCCCCGCCATCGCCGCCGTCATGCGCAACATCGCCGTGGCGGAAAAGCATCATGAGGCGCGTTTCCTCGCCTTTGCCGCGGCCATCGAGGCGGACACCGTGTTCAAGTCCGACAAGCCCCGCGTGTGGCGCTGCCAGAACTGCGGCTATGTGCATGAAGGCCTCGAGGCTCCCGAGTCCTGCCCGGCCTGCGCGCATCCCCGCGAATACTTCCAGGCTCTGTAGGAGCCGCGGCGCGGAACGCGCGCCGGGCGGCGGAAAAAGAGCATGTTTTCCGTCCGCCTCATGAGGATGTCCTCCCATCCTCGGGCGCGTGTTCCCTCGTCGATGACGAGGCCCCCCGCGGCCCGTATTTCCTCGGCCGTCTCCCCCCTCTGTCTTTCGGACGAAAGCGGAATGTCGTCTGAAAAGCACGCCGAGGGAGACCATCCCCCTGCCTCTTTGGAAGCGGGGGGATTTTTTTTGCCCGGCTCGGGGAAGGAGAGAGCGGGGAGAGGGCGGCGGAAGAGAGAATGCGCCCGGAGACTGTGGGGAGAGCTTTCTGGCACGGCGGCGAAGGCTCCCCGGGAGGGGAACGCCGGGGAAGAGGCGCGGAGATAGGGACGGAGGCTTCGGAGACAGGGACGGGAACGGAAGGCGTGCTTTTTGGGGGACCGGCCTGCACGGGAAACGGCGCTGCGGCCGGAAACGCGCCGGACGCGGGGAGGGCGCGGCGTTTTTCGTCATGCTCCCTTGCGGGAGGAAAGAAGGATGCGGCGGGCATTTCCCGGCGCGGTCGGGATCGGGGGCGCTCCCTTTCGGGAGCGGCGGAGGACGCAGCGGCCGCGTCTTCCTGAAATTTTCCGCGGAACTCATGGTTTTTTCTCTTGCCAAACGGGAAGAATAGAGGCATATTTTCCGCTGCTGGACCCGTAGCTCAGTTGGTAGAGCCCCCGGCTCATAACCGGATTGTCGTAGGTTCGAGGCCTGCCGGGTCCACCATTCTTCGGAATGAGAAACGGACATGGATGATGCGCGCATCCGTGTCCGTTTTTTTGTGCCCGGAGAAGGGGGGAGCAGGAGCGGGAGCGGGAGGTTGAATCCGTAGCAGAGTCCGGAAGCAGGGGCCGGGGGCGTGGCCGGAGCAGGAAGCCGAATCCGGGACCGAATCCGTAGTCGGGGAGCCTGAAGCCGTCAGAAAGTCGTAGCAGGGGCCGGGCCGTAGCCGGGAAGCGCCGCGCCTTCCGGGGCCGGGAGCCGGAGCGGTGCGCGGACATGGAAAGGCCGCCGGGAAGACGGCCTTGCGGAAAAAGGTCCTTCCGAAACGTCCCTGCGCATCTTCCCGGATTTTCAGCAAAAAAGAAGGCGCGACCGCAGGGCCGCGCCTTTTTTCCGTTGTGAGGCCGGACGCTAGATCCTTTCGCAGATCTTCTCGATGAAGCGGGACTTGAGCTGCTTCTGAGCGAGGGAGCGCTTCACGGAGGGCATCTTCAGGATGGCGCCGAGCACGCCCGCCAGCAGACGATGGCTGAAGAGCATGCGGTTGTCGAAGATGAGGTCCTGAAGGTTGCCGCGCTCGGTGGCCATGACCACGGCCCTGTGGGTGGTGTTGAGCGGCGTGATGGTGCGCTCGGGACGGGGCACGAGGGTGATGGCGCCGTGATTGCAGCCGCGGGTGCACACGCCGCAGCCGAGGCACAGTTCGGCGTTGAAGTCGATGTGTCTTTTGCCTTCGGCGTCGCGTTCCATGGTGAGGGCGTTCACGGGGCAGAGCTGGACGCAGCGGCCGCAGTTGACGCAGGCGGATTCGTTTCTCTGCATGATGAAGTTCGAGTGTATGGTCTGCGTCATCTGGAAGCGCTTCACGGCGCCGAGGGCCTCGCAGCAGCAGCCGCAGCAGTTGCAGATGAAGTTCACGCCCTGACGGACGTTTTCACCGAACTGCACGAGGTTGTGTTCCCAGGCCTGATGCAGAAGTTCGAGGCACTCGCTCTTGCTGACCTCGCGGGCGTGGCCGTGTTTGATGAGCGAATGGGCCGCGGTGTTGAAGGTCATGCAGATGTCCATGGGGGCGTCGCAGGCCGTGCCGAGATGCTGCTTCTTGTGGCGGCAGTAGCACATGCTGATGCCGCACTGGGAGGCCGTTTCGATGACGTGCGTGGCCTTTTCCCAGTCGAGGATCTCCATGGCGTAGGGTTCCTTGACCGTGGGCTCCTGCACGAAGACGCGGCCGAGGCCCGTGTCGCCGGTGACGAAGAGCTCGCGCATGAAGTCTTCTTCCACGTTGATGTACTGGTTGAAGAGTTCGGCGAGGGTCTTCTGATCCACGTCCTGACGCACGCGCATCATGGAGAATTCGAAGAATCCGGCCATGGGCGGGGGCAGGCAGTACATCTGTTCGCCGTGATTGTCCATGTCCACGAGCATGGCGCGGCTCGCCAGATTGTCCAGGATCTTGTGAGCCTCGGTCTCGGACATGTTCCAGCGCTTGGCGGCGTCGGCGGCGGTGAAGGGCTTGATGGGCATCTGCGCCACCAGGTCGGCTTCCTTCTCCGTGAAGAGCATTTTCAGGATGGAATAGAGCGTTTCCGATTCCGGCGCGCCCTGGGGAAAGCGGTTGAGTCTGTCGATCATGCGTCCGTAGGCGGACTGTTTTTCAAGCATGAGGTGATGTCCCACAGGCAATCTCCTTGTATGGTGTCGGAGCGAAGGACGGCCGCCTTCCGGAAGGTCTGTGGCGGGATCGGAGGGAAAACGGCTCTGCAATGGCGTGACGGACGGCGAAAAAAAGCGCTTTCATGATTCTGAACGCTCCGTCACGACAAGGGTCATGCGCTCAATTTGGCAGGGCAAGTGTAGCGCGTTGCTGAGAAACATCAAGTCCGACGCCGGGTGCTTCGGACATAAGATGAAGAATTGCAACGCTTTTTACTGATGATATAATTTTGTATCGCGTCTTCGGCCCATCGTTGCACGACGATGTGTGACCATGGTCACGCGTTCTGCGGCGGGGCTTTTTTTCCGCATCCGAAAAAAAAGAGCCGCGCCTTTTTTGAGGTGCGGCTCCTCAAGTCGGAAGGGAAATCTACTGCCGCTCGTTGCGCACGGAGGAGACCACCACGCTCACGGCGAACCACACGCAGTTCACGAGGATGATGGTGGCGCCGGTGGCCGTGCCCATCCAGGGCTGCACGGAGAGGGAAAGCCCCGCCACGGCCGAGGTCAGGCTGACGAGTATGGCCCACCAGAACATGCCTCCGGCGCTGGAGGCGAGGTTTCTGGCCGCGGCCGCGGGCACGATGAGCATGGCCGTGACGAGCAGCACGCCCACGCTCCACACCGAGAACATGACCACGAGGGCGAGAAGGGCGGCGAAGAGGTATTCAAAGAGCGCCACGGGCACGCGGTGCGCTTTTGCGATGATGCTGCTCGTGCCCGAGTAGAGCAGCCTGTTGAAGCCGAATATCTGAAAGAGCACGAACAGGACGAAGAGCGCGATGAGCCAGCACAGGTCCGTCTCGGTGAGGGTGAGTATGTCGCCGTAGAGGAACTGCTGAAGGTCCCGCGCTATGGTGTTGTTGCGGCTCACCACGGCAAGACCTGCGGCCACCACGGCGGAGAAGACCACGCCGATGACGGTGTCGGAGGGCAGGGCGCTGAAGCGCTGCATGAACATGATGATAAGCCCCACGGCGAGGCCGAAGAGCGGCATGGAGATGTGGGGATCCACGCCGAGTATGAGACCTGCGGCCACGCCGGCGAAGGCGGAATGACCCACGGCGTCGGAGAAGAAGGCCATGCGGTAGCAGACCACCTGCACGCCGAGGGCCGCGGTCATGGGCGCAAGCAGCACGAGGGCGAGAAGGGCCTGCTGCATGAAGCGCATGTCCATGCCGTCCAGGGGGAAGAGGGAGGCCAGATGAAAAAGCCAGGAAAGATCAAACATTCTTCTGTCCTCCGTCGGAAGCGTCGTTTCCGGCAGGCATGGCGTGCAGATGAGCCTGCGCGCAGATGAGTCCCATGTGCATGCCGAAGAGCGTCTGGAGCACTTCGCCGGTGAGCACCTTTTCGGGCGGCCCCTGCGCGATGACCCGGCGTTTCAGGCAGATGACGCAGGTCGCGTGATGGGCGACCATGCCGAGGTCGTGGCTGACCATGATCTGCGTGAAGCCGCGGCTTTTGCGCAGATCGTCGAGAAGTTCGCAGAAGAGGCGTCCGCCCTCGAAGTCCACGCCGGCCGAGGGTTCGTCGAGCACCAGAAGTTCCGGGTCCTGCTGGAGGGCGAGGGCGAGCAGCACGCGCTGCATCTCGCCGCCGGAGAGCGTGCCCACGCGGCGTCGTATGAGGTGCGGGGCGTGCACGGGGTCGAGAAGGTCGAGGGCCTGCTTTCTGGCGGCGCGGGATATGCCGAGCCACAGGGGTCGCTTCTGCACGCCCATGGACAGAAATTCCGCCACGGTGAAGGGCATGCCCCGATCGAGCACGAGCTTCTGGGGCACGTAGCCTATGCGCAGGCCTTTGCCTCCGCCGAGGGTGATGGTGCCGCGGTAGCTCACCTCGCCGAGCAGGGCGAGAAGCAGCGTGGTCTTGCCCGCGCCGTTGGGGCCGATGAGCACCGTGCAGCTGCCGCGCGGCACGGCGGCGTTCACGCCGTCGAGGATGCCAAGACCGCTTCTCGTCACGCTCACGTGGTCGAAGACGATGGCGGGAGAGGTATCATTTTCCAAGAGCGTTCTCCAGTACGCGCAGGTTCTCGCGCATGACCTGTTCATAGTAGTCGGCCGGGGCGTTGTCCGGGCCTCCGGCCACGGGATCCAGCGACAGGCAGGGAATGCCGGTCTCGGCCGCGAGGGTGCGTCCCGTGCGGTCGGGATACTGCGGCTCCGTGATGACGGCGGCCGTCTTCTTGTCGCGTATGGTGCGCACAAGCTCGAGCATTTCGCGGGCCGAGGGTTCCTGCCCCTCATGGGGCTGCACCAGGGCGTCCACGCGAAGACCGGCGTCCCGCGCAAGATAGCTGAACACGTTGTGCTGCACCACGACGCCGCGGCCGGACACGCGTTCTCCGAGGGCGGCGTACTCGTCCGCCAGGGCCTTGAGAGGCTCCTTGATGCGTCCGGCGTTGGCCAGGTAGAGTCCGGCGTGCTCAGGATCCTTTTCCGCAAGCTGTCCGGCGAGGGAGTCCGCCATGCGGGCCATCATGGCCGGACTTGCGAAGATGTGCGGATTCTTGCCGTGACCGTGGTCTTCGTGGCCGTCGTCATCGTCGTCGAGAAGGCCGTCCACGTTCCTTGAGATGTCGATGAGAACGGCGTCTTCCTTCATGAGCTTTGCGGTCTTTTCCGGAGAGCCGAGAAAGCTTTCGAGGCCGAGACCGTTCATCACGAGCACGTCGGCCCGGGCAAGGGCGCGTCTGTCCTGCGGGGTCATGGAATAGTCGTGCGGGCAGCCCGTGCCTGCGGGAAGAAGCAGCGTCACGGTGGTGTCCGGCACGTCCCTGGCCACCTGCCGGAGCAGGAGCCACACGGGAAAGACCGAGGCCACGAGTTCCTTGCCTGCGGCAAGAGCGGGAGAGGCGACGCCGAGCGCAAGGCAGAGCAGAAGAGAGAGGAAGAGTTTCATGAGCGATCCTGAAGGGGAAGAAGCTTCCCGTTGAAGGTGACCGTGCGGCGGCTGAGAGAAAAAAAGGGCCGGAAGGAGCGGTCCGGCGTGCCGGGATGCGGCCGGAGAACAAAAGAGCCTTAACCCGCGCGTCTGTCAAGTCCCGGAAGGCGGGAACAATATTCGGAAGGACGGGGCCTTGGGTCTGCGCCGCCTGTCCGGAGGGGCCCAGGGAGGCGGCCGCAGAGAGCAGGCGCGCCTTGCGGGACTCACCAGTCCGGGCGGCCCCGGCGCTCCATTTCCCGGCGTATGAGCGCAAGCCCGTGAAGGATGTTCCGCCTGAGGGCCTCGCAGAGAGCCGCGGCGTCCTTGTCGCAGAAGGCGCGCAGGATGTCCCCGTGCTGCCGCACGAGCATGTCCTGATCCTGCACGCCGCAGCCGCAGCGGCTGTTCAGAAAGATTTCCGCATGGTCCACGAGGCTTGAGGCCGTGTTCAGAAGATGCGGCATGCGGGCCGGACGGTAGAGCGCGCCGTGAAAGTTCCTGTCGGCCTGAAGGATAGTCATGCCGCAGCCGTCCGCCATGTCGCGCAGCCTCGCTTCGAGCGTGTCGAGATCGGCCTTTTCGGCGTGATGCATGGCCTCGGCGGCGAGAAGACATTCGAGCCGGACGCGGACCTCGTACATGTATTCGATCTCCCGCACGCCGGGCAGGGGAGCCACCACCGCGCCCTTGTAGGGCAAATTCTCGATGAGTCCGGAACGGTCGAGACGCATGAGGGCCTCGCGGATGGGACCGCGTCCGACGCCGAGCCTGGCCTCAAGATCGGCGAGCACCAGACGGGTTCCCGGCAGAAGCTCTCCCTGAAGGATGAGTTCGCGTATGAGATGGTAGGCCTGAAGGGATTTTACCGTGGGGCTCTTTGTCATGACCTGCGCCTGTCGGTTGCGGTGGGGAAGACTCTCTGCACCATACCGGTCTTCATCGCTTCCGTCCATGGGAAAAAGGCCGCCCGTCGAAGGACGGCGACGGAAAAAGGCGGCGCGGACCGCCCCGGGACAGTCCGCGCCGCATGAGGAAAAAGGTTTTTTAAAGGACCGGATCAGCCGCCTATGGCGGACATCCTCTTGTGGGCCACGGGGCCCCGGCTGGCGGCAAGGATCTCCGCGCCCACGGGCTTGCGGGACACGGCGTCGATCATGATGCGCTTCACCTCTTCCATGCCCTTTTCGCGCATGGCGTCGCGGACGGGGTATTCCCTGTCGTCGAAGAGGCAGGTGCGCAGATTGCCTTCCGCGGTGAGGCGCAGCCTGTTGCAGGAACGGCAGAAGCTCTGCGTCACCGAGGTGATGAGGCCGAAGCTCCCCGTCGAGACGCGGCCGTTTTTGTCCCTGAGCTTCCACAGCTTGGCCGGGCCGCGCTCTTCGGCGGCCTGACCCTCGTTCTCCTGTCCTTCCCTGCGCACGTCCACGGGCTCAAGTTCCCAGTGACGGCGCGCCTCCGCCAGGATGTCGGCGGCGGGCCAGAACAGGCTGCTTGACCAGATGGTGGAATCGCCCATGGGCATGAACTCGATGAAGCGCACGTCCACGGGCCGGTCCATGGCCATGGAGGCGAGGTCGAAGAGCTCGTTGTCGTTGACGCCGCGCATGGCCACGGCGTTGATCTTGAGGGGGATGCCGAGCTCGAGCATGCGGTGCATGTTGTCGAGCACCACGGGCAGCATGTCCCTGCCGGTGATGGCGGCGTATTTCTGCCGGTCCAGCGAGTCGAGGGACAGGTTCACCGAAACGCCGAGAGCGTGCAGCGTCTCGAGCGCAGGGCCGAGGAGCGTGCCGTTGGAGGTGAGCTTTAAGGCCGTTTCGGGGAAGCGTTGATGTATCTTCACGAGAAAGTCGAGAAAGCCCTTTCTGGCAAAGGGTTCGCCGCCCGTGAAGCGCAGCTTGTGCACGCCGAGCTCGACGGCGGCCTCGATGATCCTTTCTATCTCCTCGAAGCGCAGGATGTTCTCGTGCGGGATGAAGGGCACGCTCTCGTCGCGGCAGTAGCGGCAGCACAGATTGCAGCGGTCCGTCACCGAGATGCGCAGATAGCGCACGGTTCTGCCGTGGGCGTCCGTGAGCTTCGCGGGGTGTTCTTCGCAGACTTCCGCCATGACTCAGCTCCTTCCGCAGTCGCTCATGTCGCCGTTCAGCTTTTCCAGCGCATGGGGAAGCACCGGCAGCAGCGCCGCGAGATTCTCCTGCGCGGCCCGGCGGCTTCCGGGCAGGGCGATGAGCATGGTGCGGCCGAGCGTGCCGGCAAGACAGCGGGAGAGCACGGCGCGCGGGGTATGGGTCAGGCCCTCGGAGAACATGACCTGCTCGAAGCCGGGCAGTCTTCTGTCGAGCACGGGAATGAGCGCCTCGGGCGTGAAGTCCCGCGGGGAGAGACCGGTGCCGCCCGTGGTCACGATGAGTCCCCAGCCGGAGGCGGCAAGGTCCTTCACGAGCTTTCTCAGGGCGGCGGGATCGTCGGGCAGCAGGAAGAGCTGGCTCTTTGCCGGGGAGAGCTCCTTCAGCATGTCGAGAAGAAGCGGTCCGCTTTCATCGACGCGATCCCCGGCGTAGCCCTTGTCGGAAAGGGTGATGCAGGCCACGGCGAGGCCTTCGCCGCTCCAGGCTTCGGGCGCGGGACGGGGAGCGGGCAGGGGCGCGGCGTCCACGGAGAAGAGCATGGGCTCGTCGGTCTTGAACAGGCCGCTCTTGCCGCCGGACTTGAGGATGAGGCGCACGTCGCGGATGACCACGTCCTTCTGCACGGCCTTGACCATGCGGCAGCCGGCGGGGGCCGCCGCCTCGGCGGCGACGATGGCCTCCATTTCCACGCCGGTGCGTCCGGCGGTGCTGGCCGAGGTCTCGATGATGACCGACGGCGGCTCGTCCACGACCTTGAAGCGCACGTCCGCATGGGTGAGCGGCAGAGGATGGCACATGGGGATGAGTTCGGCGGTCTTCTTGGCCGCCATGATGCCGGCGACCTGCGCCACGGTGAGCACGTCGCCCTTGGGCAGGGCGCGGGCCTTGAGAAGTTCGAGGGTATGGGCGTTGAGCTCCACCACGGCGCGGGCGATGGCCGTGCGCTTCGTTTCCGCCTTGGCGCTCACGTCCACCATGCGGGCGCGTCCCGAGGTATCGATATGAGAGAAGTCAGACATGGGAGCCTCGAAATCACGCCTGGGGAAGGACCTGCGGACGGAAGGAGATGCGGAAGCTGTCGCCGGGCTTCACCACGCCGCCCTTGAGAACGCGGCAGAACACGCCGCGGCGGGGCATGATGCAGTCGCCGACCTGCTGACGGATGGCGCAGCCCATGTGACATTCCTTGCCGATCTGGGTGAGCACGAGCTCGATGTCGTCGCCGATGACGAAGCGGGTGCCGATGGGGCAGGTGTAGAGTTCGACGCCTTCGGTGGTGATGTTCTCGGCGAAGTCGCCGGGATGCACGTCGGCGCCCATGGAGCGCATGTATTCGATGTCCTCCATGGCGAGAAGGCTGAGCTGACGATGGGTGCCGTCGGCGTGGACGTCGCCCTCCACGCCGTGGTTGGCCACAAGCGTCACCTGCGGCTGATTGACTTTCTTCTCGCCCTTGCGGGCACTCGTGGATACGGCAACGATACGCATGCTATTCTCCATCCTTGCGGAAAAACGGTTGGTTTTGGGGTGACCTGGTCTTCTAGGATCTTTCGTTGACGATGCGCACCTCCCGGGCCCCGAGGGCCGCGGGGATGTCCCTGTCGTGCGTGGCGCACACCACGCTGACGCCCCTTTCGCGAAGAGAGTGCACGACATTGAGTATGGCCTTTTCGCTTGCCGCGTCAACATTGGATGTCGGTTCATCGAGTAAAAGTACGGAAGGGGAGAGGATGAGCCGGGAGGCGAGGGCGATGCGCTGTCTCTCGCCGCCGGAAAGTTCGCCCGGTACGTGGACGGCGCGGTTTTCAAGTCCGAC
>CAJJMX010000046.1 GCA_905192935.1 uncultured Mailhella sp. | reverse complement strand
CTTGTAGTCGAGCAGCGTCTTCCAGTCGGGGCAGCCGGGGGCAAGCTTGCGGATGGGCTTGAGCGTGCGTCCCTTGAGCTGCGGGGAGTCGGCCGCGTAGCGGAAGGCGCGATGGATCTGCGTCCAGGGATTGTTGTCCTTCTTCACGCAGTAGGGCTCGTCGCCGGACATGGGATTCAGAAATTCCCAGACCACTTCGCCTTCGGAGGTCACTTCGAACACGTGGCCGTTGTTGGTGGCCGTGATCTGCCAGTTGCCGTTGGGCAGCTTCTGCGCGGAGCTCTGGTAGTCGGAATAGAAGCTGTTCTGATCCTTGGTCTTGAAGGACCAGACGATCTTGCCGCCGTTGAAGGTGCCGTCGCGCTCGATCTCATAGGCGGCGCTGTGGTTGCCGCTCGGGCGCATGGTGCCGTTGTCGAAGATGCTCAGGTTGCCGTTGGGCAGCCAGTTGCAGTCGTGGGAGCCGAACAGGATCTGATCGCCGTTGCGGGCGTAGCCCTGTTCCTTGGTGCCCGCGCCGTAGGCGTAGGGATTGCCCCAGCGCCAGACCATCTTCTTGGTCTTGCGGTCGATGATGTACATTTCACCCCAGTCGCGGGAGTTCACGAGATACTGGTCGGTCTCGGGGTTGTAGCGGACGGAGTTCCAGTGCGTCCAGTCCGGTCCCGCAAAGTAGGCGGGCATGTAGCCGAAGGGCAGATGATAGTTGGGGTCCCACTGGTCTTTGGCCGTGCCCATGTGATCCTTCACATGGAATTCCCACACGATCTTGCCGCTCGGGTCCACTTCGATGATGGCGTCGGGCCATACGCCTTCGAGCACCTTGCCGTCGGGATATTTGAAGCCGTCCTTGTAGATGGTGGGATCCTTGGGATCGCGTCCCTTGGCGATCATTTCATCCCAGGACATCTTTTCCCAGATGAGCATGGCCGTGTTGCCGTTGGGCAGACGGTCGAAACCGTGATGGGCCACCTTGTTCTCGTCGCGTATGGTGTATTCCCACACCACGTTGCCGTCCCAGTCGTATTCACGCAGCGTTCCGTGCCATCCGCCGAAGGTCACGGGAGAGCCCGGTCCCTGTTCGGCGCGCAGCAGATGCCCGTTGGGCAGAAGCTCCGCCATGAAGGCCTGACGCCCGTGATCCCATTCATGGACCACGTTGCCCTCAAGATCGATGAGGTACGTCTTCGTTCCGCCCAGATGGTTGGTGTAGAGCACATAGCCGCCGTAGGATTTTTCCTTCTGATAGTGAAGGACGCCCAGAGGGCCGCATATGGCTTCATAGGCCTCGGAAACGGGCGGCATGACCGCCATGCCTGCGACAAGAGCCGCACCGGCCAGGAATGCTGCGAGTCTACGCATGTAAACCTCCTTGGGATAATATGCGCAAGGACCACTTTAGTCATCTTTTTCACAAGACCCAGGATAAGTCAACTAATAATTAAATAAAAAACATTTGAATAGGTAAAGCTTTAATGAATCTTGGACGACGTTTGCGGCCGCATGGAGCGTCGGTCGTCCGTTCCATGGTTTTTGTTACAAAAACGGTTTTTCCATTGACAGCGGAAGAGCAGTGCTGAACAATGGAAAAAATTTTCCGGTATGTATTTCATGTCCCACAAACGCCGTTTTTTCTTCCTGTTCTGTCTGGCCTGCTGCCTGCTTTTCTGCCTGCCGTCCCTGACCCTTGCCGCCAATCCTCCCGATTACGAGCGCGCCAAGGCGACGCTTGCGCGGCTTCAGGCGGGCAATCCCGGAGCCAATTCCTGGCAGGCCTGCGCCGACGAGTTCCGCGAGGTCTACAACAATAATCCCAAGTGGAATCTGCGCGTGGCCGCGCTTTTCCGGTGCGGCGTGGCTCTCGAGGAGAAGGCGAAGGTGACGAAGTCGAAGGCGGACGCCAGAAACGCCGCCTCCGTGTACGAGCAGTCGGCCCGCAGCTTTCCTTCCAGCGCTCTGGCCGACGATGCGCTTTTCCGTGCGGCCGTCGTCTACAACGAGCTTCTGAACGATCAGAAAAAGGCCCGCGCGCATCTGGACCACATCGCCCGGCGGTACTTTCGCGCCGACCATGCGAAGATTGCCGCGGAATACCGTGAACAGATGGACGGCAAGGGCGGGAAAAGCAGCGCCTCGTCCTCACGGCAGGAGAAAACGACGATCAGCCGTCCTCCGAGCGGAGCCGGGACCAGGATGCTGGCCGCGCAGCTCGGTCTTTCGGTGCGCACCATCATCATCGATCCCGGGCACGGCGGCAGGGACCCGGGCACCATGCACAACGGCGTGGTGGAGCAGGAGGTCAATCTCGACATTGCGAAGCGTTTGAGAACCATTCTGCAGAAGCTCGGCTACAAGGTCCACCTCACGAGGACCGGCAATACCGGGATCTCCCTGGCGGAGCGGGTGAAGTTCAGCAGCAGGAACAAGGGCGATCTTTTCATTTCCATCCATGTGAACGCCTCGGAGAACACGGCCATCAGCGGCCTTGAGACCTATATCCTGGACTTTGCCCGCACAAGTTCCGTGAGCCGTCTGGCCATGGTGGAGAACGCCGACAGCGGCAGGCTCGGCGACATGGACAAGATCCTGACCGAGATACTCACGGGCGCGCGCAGCACGGAATCGCGCCGCCTTGCCGACCGCATCCAGCAGAACACCCTGAGCTACCTGAAGAAGAACGGTGCTTCCACGCACGACGGCGGCGTGAAGTGCGCGCCCTTCTTCGTCCTCGGGGGCTCCTCCGTGCCCAGCGTGCTCGTGGAAGTGGGCTACTGCACCAACAAGAAGGAGGCCGAAAGGCTCAAGAGCAGCAAGCACAGGCAGCGCCTGGCGCAGGGACTTGCCAACGGCATCCACGCCTATGCGCGCAGCCTTCGCGGCAAGTAGGCCGGACGCGCCGAAGGCAGCTTCCGGAACGCCTCATTTCTGAAGATGCGGTCCGTCCGCGTCGCTGTCGTCTTGCCCCTGTGCGTGGATTTCAGCGCCGGGAACAGCGGCACGTTCTTGCGCAGCCCGTACTTGCCGCACCGTCCCGCCGCCTTTCTCCTTCGCCATCCGGAGGCCTTTGCCGCTTTCCGTTCCCGCCTTTCTCCTTCGCCATCCGGAGCATTTCACGGCGTCGCCCTCCGTCATGGCTCCCGTCCCTGCTTTCCGCCGTTTTTCCCCGTCGTTCTTGCCCCGAAAGGCGCCGCAGCGGAGCCGCAAAAGCGGCGTCATGTCCGGCGTTCCGTTCCTGCGGAAGAGCCGGAGAGAGGCGGGAGCCTCCGGCCCGCATTTTCCCCGCGACGTTTCGCGTCTTCGCCGCAGCGTCCTGAGTATTTCGCCTCACCGTCCGGGGGCCGTCGCTGTTTCCGGAGTCTTTCACAGCGTTGCCCGTTGTCTTTTCCGCACCGCCTGTTCCCGTCTTTCTCCTTTCATCCGGAGCATTTCACGGCGTCGTCCGCCGTCATGGCTCCCGTCCCTGCTTTCCGCCGCTTTTTCCCGTCGTTTTTGCCCCGGGAGAGCGCCGCAGCGGCTTCTTCCCGTGCAGTCTCACAACGCCGTGTTCCGGCACGAAAAAAGCCCCCGTCCGCAGGGAACGGGGGCCTGACGTTCTGTGCGGCCGCGCCTCGTCATGCCGGAAAGGCCGCGGTCTTCGGGAGGAAAACTCAGGCCTCGGCCTTCTTTTCCTCGTCGGCAGGCGTCCTGCCGGAGGCGTCCTCGATGATGCGGGGCGCTTCTTCCGTGGTGGCGTCATACATGTGCACGTCGAGCTGCGGGAAGGATATCTCTATGCCTTCCTCGGCAAAGACCTCGTTGATCTTGAGCATGATGTCGGAGGTGATGGCCAGGCCGTCGTTGTACTCGCGCACCCAGAAGCGCAGGATGAGGTCCAGGGAACTTGCGCCGAAGTTGATGAAGTAGGACGTGGGTTCGGGATAGAAGAGCACCTTGGGGTGATCCTTGGCGATCTTGAGCAGCAGCTCGAGGCAGTGCTTCACGTCGGAACCGTAGGCCACGCCCACGGCTATCTCCTTGCGGACGCGGCGGTTGTTGTGGGTCCAGTTCGTGAAGGTGCTGTTCAGGAAGCTGGAGTTCGGGATGAAGATGATGGCGTTGTCGTAGGTTTCCACCATGGTGGAGCGTATGTTGATGCGCTTGACCACGCCGGTGATGGTGCCGACCTGCACCACGTCGCCTTCACGGATGGTCTGACCGAAGATGACGGAAAGACCGCTCGTAAAGTTCTGCACCATGTTCTGGAGACCGATACCGATACCCACGGAAAGGCCGCCGGCGATCATGGAGAGGCTGGAGAGATTGAAGCCGAGGGCCTTGAGCGCGTAGAGGCCGAACAGCGCCCAGAGCAGGCACTTGTAGATGACCTGCATGGGGGCGAGCAGGGAGACGGAAATGCGTGATATCTGCGCCTGCATGCCTGCCATGAAGGTGTTGCCCACGGCGAGCAGGGCCCTCGTGAGATAGAACGCGATGAAGATGCTGAGGATCTGCATGGCGTTCAGCGACACGTCGCCGATGTTGAAGCCGAGCGTGGCCATGTGCTGGAGCAGGAACCAGCCGCCGGGATAGGCCATGATCCAGAGCACGGCGGCCATGACGGAGATGAGCAGCACCACGGGCATGATGAGGGCCATGGCGAGGCTGGCCATGACGGCAATGGTGCCTTCCTTGGGCAGATGCGATTCTATGAGGTGTTCCACCTTGAAGAGGGACACGCAGAGCATGACGGTCACCGTGATGGAGGTGAAGCACATGCTTATGAGAATGGACAGGCGGGAGAAGCCGACCAGGCTTATGATGAGCGTGATCCACAGCTGTATGGTGTAGAGCCGCATGATGGTGCGCGGCAGGGGCTGCGGCGGCAGCGGCAGGGAGCGGGTCTTCCAGAGGTCGACGGCCTGCACGATGACCCACGCCACGCAGATGAACAGCGGGAAGGGATCGAAGTTGAGCAGCACCATGCCTATGAGCAGGGGCGGGAACATGGGCCACAGCGGGGAGAGGCGCGGGCGGTTCGGGTTTTCGAACTCGTAGAGATCCCAGGCCAGGAGCATCTGGCCCCAGCACAGGCACATGGTGCCGAGCGTGGCCACGATCTGATACAGCTTGCCGTCGTCCCATGCCGAGAGATGGATGGACAGACCGACGGCTATCCAGATGGCGCTGTTGCGCATGACCCTGTCCACACCGGCCTGCATCTGTTCCGGCAGTCTTCTGCGCGCGGTATGGCGCAGGGCGAGGCCGAAGAGCAGGCAGAAGAGCAGGGAGGTCGCGATGCGCGTGAGCATGGAGAAGAAGGCGTCCATGCTGCTCGGCAGCTCCGTGGTCAGACGCATGGAGAACAGTTCCTCGAGGGAGCCGAGGTTGCGGATGTCCCTGCCCCAGGCCACCACGTCGTAGAAATGCCCGGACGACTGGAAATAATAGTTGTTCCAGAGCGTGGGCATGTTCTTCATGACCTCGTCGATGCGCGTCTGCACCTGCGTGATGAGCTCAAGCGCGGGATCGATGATGCGGTCGTAGCGCGTCTGAAGATTGGAAATGTTCTTGTTGGCTTCCTTGAGGCGGCTCGAGAGCTTGCCGCTCACCTCGGTCCCCTGTCCGGAAAGCGACTTGTCCAGAAGGGTGAGCGCCTGCTTTTCCTTTTCGAGTTCGGCCTGCGTGTTCTGGAGCGGCAGGATGAGCGCCTGCGTGCGCTCCTTGATGCGGTGGAAGCGTTCCACGAGCACGGTGAGATCGGACGGCATGCTTCCCGTGGCCTGGGAGAGCGCGTCGAGCTTCTGGAATTCCTGTTCCAGCAGGGAGATGCTCTGACTCGTGTCGGAGGAGAGATCGGAGAGACCGTCCTTGAGGGTCTGCGTGTGCTCGATGATGCCCGCAAGCTGGGCGTTGTGCGTGGCGAGCAGCGCGTCCCACGCCTGCTGCACGCTTTTCGCGGCTTCGGCTGCCCGTTCCGCCTCCGCCTTCTTGGCTTCTTCCGCGGCCTTGGCCTCGCTTTCGGCCTTGGCCTTGGCTGCGGCCTCGGCCTCTTCCTTGGCGTCGGGGGCGTTGTTGTCGGCATTTTTATCGGCGTTCTTGTCGGCCTTCTTGGCTGCCGACTGCGCCGAATTCTCGGCGGCCGAGGCCGAAACGACGGCAGGTCCGGCGTTCAGGCAGGACATGGTGAAAAAGAGCGCTGCGAGAAGGGCAATGGTGAAACGTCGCATGGTGGATCTCTGAAGGCCGGGCTGGCATCAGCGGGCGCTGAGGGTGAACGAAAGGGAAACTCTCTGTTCCATGTGTTCCGGCGGCAGGGGAATGACTCCCGGGGTCCGCACGGCGGCCATGACGGCGGCATCCACGTCGGCGTTGCCGGAGGGATGGCTTATGCGGCATGACCGCATGGTGCCGTCGGCCCAGATGTCCAGTTCTACCACAGTCGTCCATGAGCCGGAAAGCCCGTTAGGCATGATGACGTGCGGGGCGATGGACTGCCTGAGCATTTCGGCATAGCTCTGCACGGGGGCCGCGCCGCTTTTTCCGTCGCCCGGTCCGTAGGCCACGGCAAGAGAGACCAGCGACTCCGCGCCGAAGGGCGGATAGGGGTAGGGCGCGGCGTTGTGGGCCGCGGCGCACAGCGAGGCGTCGGCCGCGGGCGTTGCCGAAGACTGGAGCACGGAGCATCCGGCAAGGGAGCCGGACGGCGCTATCTTCAGTTCCACGAGCGCCATGCCCCGCGCGCCTTCGGGCTGCTGCCACACGCGCAGGATCTGACTGAGCACCTGCGTGCTGTAGCCGCCCGAGGTATCGGCGGCCGCGCTGAAGGCAAGGCTGCGGGAAGGCAGAGAGAGACCTGCCGAAAGCGCGACGGCGCAGGCAAGAGCCGCCGCGACGGCACGGGCGCGGGAGGTCTTTTCGGCGGAGAGAAAGCGCGCGAGCGGGGCGCAGAGAGAAGGATCATGCTTGCTCATAAAAACTCCAGAGCCGGTTCCGAAGGCATCGGAACCGGCGCTTGAAGAAGGATTCTGACGGGCCTCAGCGGCCCAGCATCTGCTGAGAGTTGAAGCTTATGACGAGATCCTGCTGTGCGGGCGTGGGAGGCGGGGGCAGGGTCTTGGTGCGTATGATGGCGTTCACGGCGGAGGCGTCGAACTCGGGCCTGCCGGACGAGCGCTCGATATGGCAGTCGAGCACGTTGCCCTGCTTGTCGAGCTTGATGCGCACCTGCACCACCATGTTGTTGCGGGAATAGGTGGGCATGCTCCAGTTTGGCTGGACGGCCAGGATGACCTGCGCGACGTACACGTCGTAGATGCCGCCGCCGCCCGGGCCGTCGCCTTCGCCGCCACCGCCGCCGACGCCGGTCCTGCCCACCTGCTTTTCGAGGTCGGCCAGAGCGCGCGAGGCGGAAGTTCCGCCGCCCTTGCCCGTGCTGTTGGAACGGGCCTGCTTGCGGACATCGGCCAGAGCGTCGGCCAGAGCGTCCTTGCCGCTGCTTTGCGACTTGCTCTTGCTCTGCGATTTGCCGGAATCCGTTTTCTTTTCCGGCTTGGGTTCGGGCTTGGCGGCCGGTTTCGCTTCCGGCTTCTTTTCGGGCTTGGGCTCGGGCTTCTTCTCGGGCTTGGGTTCGGGCTTGGGCTCGGGTTTCTTTTCCGGCTTGGGTTCCGGCTTCTTTTCGGGCTTCGGCTGCTGTGGTATCTGCACCGGATCGTTCTTGGGCTCGGGTTTTGGCTCGGGCTTGGGTTCGGGTTTCGACTCGGGCGCGACCGCAGGTGCGGGGGCCTCTTCGGGCTTCGGGGCAGGCGCGGGCTCGGCCTTGGGCTGGGCCGCCGCTTCCGTGGAAGCCACCTGCTTGCCGGTGACGGGGGGACGTGCTCCGAGCACGGGAGAGGGCAGTTTTTCGCCGCCCGGGGCTCCCATGACGAGACTGACCTGATAGACGGGCCGCGTGATGTCGAGCGGAGGACGCAGCGGCACGTACAAAATGAAGGCCAGAACTGCCAGATGGAGCAGTATGGATATGAAAAGACTGCTTATTCGCATGAGAGTGATATATGCCGTCTAGCGGCGGCGCTGCTGGGCGCTGCCGGACTGCGCGGGGGCAGCGCTTTCCGTGGAGGGCATGGCGACCACGCCCAGCTTTTCGATGCCTGCGGCCTTGATGCGGCCCATGACGTCCACGACGAGTCCGTAGGGCACGGCCTTGTCGGCCTGCAGGAAGAGTGCGCGATCCTTGTCTTTCACGAGCGTGACGAGACGCTCTTCCAGTTCTTCCATCGGCACTTCGTAGGTGTCGAGATAGAGCGTGCCGTCCTCACGGACGGTGAGCACCAGATGATCGGAATCCGTGGGCAGGGTGTCCACCTGCTTGGCCTGCGGAAGATCGACGTCGAGACCGGAATCCATCATGGGGGCCGTGACCATGAAGATGATGAGCAGAACCATCATGACGTCCACGAAGGGCGTCACGTTGATTTCCGAAACGAAGCCTTTTTTTCTGGCCATGGTCCGCCCTACCTGTCGCCGCCGCGGGAATGGTGCACGTTGACTTCACGCTGCACGCGGTTCAGGAAGATGCCCGCAAAGTTGATGAGACGGGTCTCGATGCTGTCGAGCTTGCCGAGAAACATGTTGTAGGCGATGGTGGCGGGCACGGCCACGCCGAGGCCGATGGCCGTGGCGATGAGGGCTTCGGAAATGCCGGGGGCCACGGTGGCGAGCGAGGCGGACTTCATCTGGCCGATGGCGTGGAACGAGGTCATGATGCCCCAGACCGTGCCGAACAGACCGATGAACGGAGCGGTGTTGGCGGCGGTGGCCAGAATGGAAAGATGCTTGTGCAGACGGTCGATCTCAAGACCGACGCCCTGATTCAGCGCGCGGCGCACGGTTTCGACCACCACGCTCTCGTCCGCGCCGGCTTCCTTGCCGTCGTTGAATTCGCGCACGCCGTGCTGGGCCACGCCGTAGAGCGGGGAGGTGGGATCGCCGCCGAGGCTCTGCACGGCCTGACGAAGATCGGGGGCGTCCGTGAAGCGGATGATGCCGGCCGTGGCCTTGCGCTCGGCGGCCGAAAGCGTGACGATCTTGCCTATGATGACGGTCCAGCTGAGGATGGAGAGCGCAATGAGGATGACCATGATGAGCTGGGCGATAAGACTTGCGCTGGCAAAGACGGAAAAAATGTTGTAGTCCATGGGTGCTCCGAAGATGTCCGATAGATTGCCGACGTAGAAAACGCATCGGCGCGGGAAGGAACCGCTCTGTTCATATGCTTGAGCGGCGCCGGATGCAACGAAAAATCCGCCGTCCGCGGAGCGGAAGGCGTGACAGACCGCCGCCTTTTGCGCTAGAGTCCGGAAGACCTTGAAGGAGTTTCCTATGTTCTGGCGCCCTGTCTTTTGTGCGGCTCTTGCCTGTATACTGTTTTTGCCTGCGTCCGTCAAAGCCGGAGAAAGCTACACCATGGAAGGCGCCGTCCTGCGTGCGCTGGAAAAAAATCCCGACATCGAGAGCGCCCGCTTCACGGTGAAGGCCGCGGAATCGGCGCGCAAGGCGGCAAGAAGTTCCTTCGGCCCCTCGCTGGATGTCAATTACAGCTATTCGCGCTACAACAAGGACCGGCCTTCGAGATACGAGCCCAACGTGACCACCATGACGGTGCAGGCCAGTCAGCCTCTTTTTACCGGCTTCAATCTTCTTAACACCTATCAGAAGGCCGCTCTGGAAGAGGAGCGGCAGGCGCTTCAGCTCGAGTCGCAGCGTCTTTCGGTCACGGCCGACGTGCAGGAGGCCTTTGTCTCCTACCTGAAGGCCGAGGCGAGCATCAGCAGCACGCAGCGTTCTCTTGAGCGCGCCCGGGCGCAGCTCGACATGGCGAAGACGGCCTGGAACATCGGTCTTCGTCCGCGGCTCGACGTGCTTCAGGCGGAAACGGAACTGGCTCGGACCGAGGCTCTGCTCATCAGCTACGAGAACGACCGCAACGTATGGCTCACGCGTCTCAACACGCTGCTGGACCTGCCGCCCGACGCCCGCATCGACTATCACGGGGATCTTTCGCTCTCGCCGTTTTCGCGCACGCTCGAAGCGTGTCTGGCCCGGGCGCTGGAGCATCGTCCCGACCTTCTCATGGCCAGAAAGTCGGTGGAAATCGCCGTCAGGGATCTCGGCATCACGAAGAGCACCTTCTGGCCGCAGGTTTCCGCCGTTCTCGGCTGGTCCACCACGGGCAGCCATCTCGACGCCGCGGGCAGCCGCTACACGAAGAAGGACTACTCCTACGGAGAGATCGGTCTTTCCGTCGACTGGACGCTGTTTTCAAGCGGCAGGAGAATGTATCTCACGCAGCAGGCGCAGAGACAGATTTCGGCGCTGGAGGCGGCCGTGCGCTCTTCGGTCAACAACTGCGCCTATGCCGTGCGCTCGAGCCTGCTTTCCACGCAGGACGCCTACCGCTCCGTCAAGGTCTC
>CAJJMX010000045.1 GCA_905192935.1 uncultured Mailhella sp. | reverse complement strand
CTCATAGAGCACGAGATGAGCGTCATCAAGCGCATCTCTTCCCGCTGCATCGTGCTGAACTTCGGCAGCAAGCTCTGTGAGGGAAGCTATGACGAGGTAACGTCCAACCCTGTGGTGCAGCAGGCCTATCTTGGAACGGAGGTGGCATAGATGGCTGTTGCTTTTTCCCCTCTGAGAATCGAGAATCTTTTTGTGGCCTACGGCAAGGCCGACGTTATCTGCGGCGTGAACATGGAAATCTGCGCGGGACGCATCACCGGTCTTCTGGGCGCCAACGGCGCGGGCAAGACCACGCTTCTCAGGGCCATACTGGGACTGACTCCTCCGAGGAAGGGCAGCGTGGTGTTCAACGGCATGGAGATTTCCGGTCTGCCGCCGCACAAGATAGCGGCTCGGGGCATAAGCTGCATTCCCGAAGGAAGACGTATCTTCTCCAAGATGACCGTGGAGGAAAACCTTCTCATGGGCGCCTACATGGAAAAGGACAGGGACAAGATCCGTCAGCGTCTGGAGAGGGTGTATCGCATATTCCCCCGCCTTCTGGAGAGGCGTGAGCAGTTTGCAGGAACCATGTCCGGCGGCGAGCAGGCCATGGTGTCCATAGGCCGCGGACTCATGAATGAGCCGAAGCTGCTCGTCATAGATGAACCTTCCCTGGGGCTCTCTCCCGCACTCGTCAACGACAACTTCCGCGTCATACGGAAGATATGCGAGGACGGCATAGCCGTATTCCTGGTTGAACAGAACGTCCGGCAGACGCTGGCCATAGCCCATTATGGATATGTGCTTGCACAGGGCAGAGTGGTTGCCGAAGGAACGGCGGAAGAGCTGAAACAGAGCGAAGAAGTGAAGAAGGCGTATTTCGGATGAGCTTCATGAAAGACTTCAGTGGAACGGGCCTGGCCCGGTGGATGGTCGTCCGCGACACCGTGACGAGCGGCAGCAACGAGGCTGCCATGCTTGAAGAGGTGGCGGGATGGCTGGAAAAGGCGGGCTTTACCGTCTGCCTCGACAGATATGATGACAAGGATCCCGGCAAGTGCAGTCTGTCGGCGCATCTTCATCCGGAATGCGAAGGCGGAGCCCTTTGTCTGGCCGGTCATGTGGATACGGTCCCCCTGGGAACGAAACCGTGGAAGCACGAGCCTTTTTCCGGAGCCGTCATCGACGGCTGTCTGTACGGCCGGGGCTCCTGCGACATGAAAAGCGGCGCCGCCGTCATGCTGGCAGCAGTGCTGGAAGCGGCTCCCCGCATCAAGGACAGGGATCTGGTCCTTCACCTCTACGGCGGTGAGGAACGCGGCTGTCTCGGCTCCTTCCACATGCCCGAGAAGGAATTTCGCAATATTGCCGCCCTGCTTGTGGGAGAGCCTACGGGAGCGCGTCCCCTTGCCGGACACAAGGGCGCCTTATGGCTCAATTTGTCTTCTTCCGGACGCACCTCCCATGCGTCCATGCCTGAAGAAGGCGACAGTGCGCTTGCCAAAATGCTCCCTGCTGCGGTGCGTCTTCTGGATTTTGCTCCCGTCGGTTCCCACCCCTTCCTGGGCAGGGGAACGTCGGTGCTCTCCACGCTTCATTCCGGCCTGAACAGCAATTCCGTACCGGATTCTGCCATGCTGACCATGGACATACGCACGGTGCCCGGCATGGACCATGAAAAGCTGCGTGAAGAAATACGGGCGCTGTGCGGGGACGGCATAGCCATGGAAACCACACTGGACATCCCGCCGGTGTGGACGGACCCGGAACATCCCTGGATGAAGAAGGTGTATGGGTTGTATGAAAAGCTCTCCGGACGGAAGGCGCAGGTGGCTACCGTGCAGTTCTTCACCGATGCCGCCGCCGTGAGGACCAGACTGCCCGATGTGCCCGTGGTCATCTTCGGTCCCGGAGACAGCTCCATGGCCCATCAGGTGGATGAGGCCTGTCCGGTCTCGCAGATAGAATTCATGGAGAATATCTGCCGGGAACTTATCAGAGACTGGTATTCTCTGTAATGCCGAAAGATCTCCTGCTTTGGCGGGAGGAGAAAGGTCGTGCCGATGCCGGGGCATCGGGCGGCCTTTTTTTTGTCCGGATCGTTGTTGCTTGTCGTCGACGGGGGAAGGAATGCCGCGCCAGCGCTGTCTTCTTGGAGAAATGTGCCCTGGGAGCGTCGGGACCGGCCGTTTTCTCCGGTTCAGTTTCCGCGTCGGCTTTTTCTGGCACCTTCTCTTCCAGGATGCCCGTGATGACGGATGTCAGAGCTTGGCCGAGCGCCGGGAACGGACCTGAGCGGGAAGGTGGAATTTGTCCGTGTCCACGCCTTCGAGCTTCAGCAGACGGATCTTTTTGTCGAGGCCTCCGGCGTATCCGGTAAGACTGCCGTCGGTTCCCACCACGCGATGGCAGGGAATGATGATGGAAATGGGATTGTGCCCCACGGCACCGCCTACGGCCTGGGCCGACATGTGCGGTCTGTGAAAGGCTTCGGAGGCAAGAGCGGCGAGCTCTTTGTAGGTGACGACTTCGCCGCAGGGAATACGGCACAGCGCCTTCCAGATGAACTGCCGGAACGGACTTCCTGCCGGAGCAAGGGGCAGTTCGCAGGGGGAGGGGCGACGGCCGGAGAAATACCGGTCGAGCCAGCGTGCCGCCAGAGCAAGAACGGGCAGATCACCGCAGGGACGGGGCGTTTCCTTGAGCGTGCTCTGAAAGTATTTCTGACCGTCCATCCAGAGACCGACGAGGTGGACGCCGTCTCCGACAAGCGTAAGAGGGCCGACGGGTGAGTCATATCGGGAAGAGTAGAGCATGGCTTGTCCTGTAAAAAAAGTTCGGGGGCTTCGGCGAAACAGAAAAGTCTTTGGTTTCGGTCTGTTCCCTGTGATACATAAGCGAACTGCCGGAACGGCGACCTCCTGTTCCGCTCCGAAAAATACATGAAAAATTAAATCAACAAGTTATTAAAATATCAAGTATGGCGCTTTTTCTGAGAGCATGTCGTCATGCAGAAAAAATGAATTCATTATGCATACCGCGATAATTTTCTTTCTTTTGTACTGTGAATATCGTATTGAGTACCTGTCTGTCCATGTAAAAAAGAATGTTTATCGGCATTTTTAATGGTCATAAAGAACTAAGAAAAAGGACATATGATTGATATTTTTTATTTATTTACAAAAATGTAATAATGATAACAAAAAAATATCGATATGGTACAAGACTTTCCAAAAATGTCATCTTTCTTGACTTTCCGGGGTATTTTTTTATCTTTCAGAAAAATCAACGACATCTTCATTTCGGAGTTCTTCTTATGTCCAAGATCAGAATCGGCATTGTAGGCTACGGCAACCTCGGCCGTGGCGTTGAACTGGCCGTGGCAGCCAATCCCGACCAGGAACTTGCGGCGGTGTTCACCCGTCGTGATCCTTCCACGCTCAAGATTCTTACCGAAGGCGTTCCGGTATGTCGTCTTGCCGACGTGGCTGACTGGAAGGGCCGCATCGACGTCATGATTCTCTGCGGCGGCAGCGCGACCGACCTGCCCGAGCAGACTCCGGCTCTGGCCGCCATGTTCAACGTGGTGGACAGTTTCGACACCCATGCGCATATTCCCGCGCATTTCGACGCCGTGGACGAAGCCGCCCGCAAGGCCGGAACCATAGGCATCATTTCCGTCGGCTGGGACCCCGGAATGTTCTCGCTGAACCGTCTGTACGCCAACTGCATTCTGCCTGACGGCCATGACTATACCTTCTGGGGCCGCGGCGTGAGCCAGGGCCATTCCGACGCCATCCGCCGCATCAAGGGTGTGCTCGATGCCCGTCAGTACACCGTTCCCGTTCCTGCGGCCATGGAAGCCGTGCGCAGCGGCAGCAATCCCGAGCTCACCACCCGTCAGAAGCATACCCGCGAATGTTATGTCGTGGCCGCCGAAGGCGCGGACAAGGCCGCCATTGAGCATGAAATCAAGACCATGCCCAACTACTTCGACGAGTACGACACCACGGTGACCTTCATCACGCAGGAAGAGCTCGACAGAGACCATAAGGGAATTCCCCACGGCGGCTTCGTCATCCGTACCGGCAGCACCGGTCAGCACGGCGAAACCAAGCACGTCATTGAATATTCCCTGAAGCTCGGTTCCAACCCCGAGTTCACCTCCAGCGTTCTCGCCGCCTATGCCCGTGCCGCCTACAAGCTGTCCCAGAAGGGCGAAACCGGCGCAAGAACGGTGTTCGACATCGCGCCCGCGCTTCTCTCTCCCCGCGACGGCGCCGATCTGCGTGCCCATCTTCTCTGATTGACACGGCCCTGAACTTCAGATGCCCGGTATTCCCAGCAGGGAGTAACGGGCATTTTTTCATGACGGCAGGCGACGCTGTCTGATCTGGCCGCCGGATAGACAGTTTTTTTAGGGACTGGTATGTCCGCTGCCGTCCTGTTCTGCCGTGGCCGGATTTCCGTCGTTGTCCGAGGCCTGAGAGCGCGGGGGCAGGGACGGAGTGAAAAGCCGGAGTGTCGTACACCGGCGTCTTTCTCTCATGACGCGGTTCATCGCGCCGGAACATGTTCTTCAGGCATCGCTGATGCCGGGCTGCGGCCCTGCGGATTTTTATCACAGGCGTACCCGCCAGGGGCAGGAGACTGAGATGTCCCTGTTTTTCGGAACACAGGGGCGGTCCCTTTTATCCCGCCCGCTTCCTGCTCTTCATCCCTCCGCCGCACGGCGTCCGTCTCAGACCGACGGGCCGGGAGAAACGTGATCGGCCGGGGACTTTTTTAAGGTTTCTCGACCGGAGCCTTGCACACGGTCCTTCCTGCCGTTTTTAAGTTGAGACCGCCCGAGGGGTTCCTCTTCTTCCCCTGAGGCGGTCTCCATGGCAGTGACAGGTTACGGAAAATCGGTTGTTATTCCTTGTTTCTCGGATAGTTGAGAGCAGCCTGAGCAGCGGCGAGTCTGGCTATGGGGATGCGGTAGGGAGAGCAGCTCACAAGGTCGAGTCCTGCCTGATGGCAGAATTCCACGGAACTGGGGTCGCCGCCGTGTTCACCGCAGATGCCTATCATGAGGCCGGGCCTGGTCTTGCGGCCTTCGGCTATGGCTATTTCCATGAGTCTGCCCACGCCCTTGCGGTCGAGCACGGCGAAGGGATTGTCCTTGAGAATGTGCTGGTTGATGTACACGGGGAGGAACTTGCCTTCGGCATCGTCGCGGCTGAAGCCGAAGCAGGTCTGGGTAAGGTCGTTGGTGCCGAAGCTGAAGAACTCCGCGGCCTCGGCTATTTCTCCGGCGAGCAGGGCGGCTCTCGGCAGTTCTATCATGCTGCCGCACAGATAGGGGAATTCCACCTTGTGCAGTTCCATGCACTCCTTGGCGATGCGGTCGCAGCGTTCCTTGAGCATGGCCATTTCCGCAAGGCTGATGGTGAGGGGAATTTCTATCTCCGGCAGCGGAGTATAGCCGTCTCTCGCGAGTCTGGAGGCCGCGTTGAAGATGGCGTACATCTGCATTTCGTACACTTCGGGATAGGTGATGCCGAGACGGCAGCCTCGATGACCGAGCATGGGGTTGACTTCGTGCAGCTTTTCCACCTGAGCCAGGAGGCGTTCCTTTTCGGCAAGCAGGTCGGGATTGTCGCCGCGCACGCGCAGTTCCGTGGTTTCGACGAGCAGCTTGTCGAGGCTCGGCAGGAATTCATGCAGCGGCGGATCGAGCAGGCGTATGCATACGGGCAGACCGTTCATGGCCTTCAAAATCCCGTAGAAGTCGTTTTCCTGCATGATCTGCAGGGGAAGCAGGGCGGCGGTGCGCTCTTCCGTGGTCTCGGCAAGGATCATCTTCTGCACGTAGGGCAGACGTTCCTGCGCCATGAACATGTGTTCCGTGCGGGTGAGGCCTATGCCTTCCGCTCCGAAGCGGCGGGATTTTTCGGCATCTTCGGGGGTGTCGGCATTGGCGCGTACCTTAAGTTCACGGAACTCGTCGGCCCAGCCGAGAATGGTCTGGTATTCATGGGAAAGTTCGGGATCCTTCAAGGGGACCGCACCGAGAATGACGCGTCCTGTGGTGCCGTCTATGGAAATGAGGTCTCCCTTCTTCACCACGGTGTCGCCCACGGTGAACTGCTGACTGTCGTAATCCACGGTCACGGCTTCACATCCGCACACGCACGGCTTGCCCATGCCGCGCGTGACCACGGCCGCGTGACTGGTCATGCCTCCGCGGCTCGTCAGGATGCCCTGAGCCTGCACGATGCCGTGAATGTCGTCCGGCGTGGTCTCCACACGCACGAGAATGACCTTCGCGCCCATGCGGCCCAGATGCTCGGCCTCGTTGGCGTCGAAGACTACGGAGCCGAAGGCCGCGCCGGGCGAGGCCGCAAGGCCCGTGGCCAGCACTGTGGGATTGGCGGAGCTGTCTATCTGCCGGTGCAGCACGTTGGCAAGGTGTTCGGGATCGATGCGCAGAACGGCTTCCTTCTTGCTGATGAGTCCCTCTTCCACCATGTCGCAGGCGATCCTGAGCGCGGCCTGAGCCGTGCGCTTGCCGTTCCTGGTCTGCAGGATGAAGAGCTTTCCGCGTTCTATGGTGAGCTCTATGTCCTGCATGTCGCGGTAATGTGTTTCCAGTGTCTCGGCAATGTTGCTGAACTGATTGTAGATTTCCGGCATTTCATCGGCCAGTCTGGCGATGGGCTTCGGCGTACGCACGCCGGCCACCACGTCTTCGCCCTGAGCATTGAAGAGGTATTCGCCGTAGAGCTTCTTCTCTCCGGTGGAGGGATTGCGCGTGAAGGCCACGCCGCTGCCGGAGTTGTCGCCCATGTTGCCGAATACCATGGACTGAATGTTCACGGCCGTGCCGAGATTGTGGTCTATCTTGTTGATGGTGCGGTAGACGATGGCGCGGTGATTGTTCCACGAGCGGAACACGGCCTCAATGGCGAGAAGCAGCTGTTCGCGCACGTCTTCGGGAAAGTCGCTGCCCACTTCCTGCCGATACAGGTCCTTGTAGCGTTCGATGACGGTCTGAAGAGACTCGACGGAAAGTTCCTGATCGAGCTTCACGCCCTGAACGGCCTTCTGTTCCTCGAGGATGTGCTCAAATTTCTCCTTGGAGACTTCCATCACCACGTCGGAGAACATCTGGATGAAGCGGCGGTAGGTGTCGCAGGCAAACCAGAGATTGTTCGTGAGTCTGGCCAGCGCCTGGAAGGTGGCCCGGTTGAGACCGAGGTTCAGAATGGTGTCCATCATGCCGGGCATGGAGAACACTGCGCCGGAGCGTACCGAAAGAAGGAGCGGGTCGTGTTCGTCCCCGAACTTTTTGCCCACCCTTTCCTCCACCCGGGCAAGGGCTGCCGTCACCTCGTCCACGAGTCCTTCGGGAAATTTGCCCCCGCTGGCATAGTAGTCGCGGCAGGCGTCGGTGGAAATGGTCATGCCGTAGGGCACGGGCAGGCCGAGATTGGTCATTTCCGCCAGATTCGCGCCCTTGCCGCCCAGCAGACTCTTCATCTGTGCATTCCCTTCGTGGAACAGATACACGTACCGCATATGGACGTTCTCCTTCATCGCTAGAGGGTGACAGTTCTTTGCTTCAGGATACGAAACTCCCGTCTTCCGGTCAATACGGGAAAGAAAAATGAAAAGTCTTCTGCAGAGCTTTCGATGGGCAGAATCTCTCCTTGGCGTTCCTCGGGGGAAAATCGCATGACCTGCTTTTGCCGAGCCTGAAAACATGCATGTCTGCTCAGCAAAGGGCCGGAGGGACAACGGAGGCCGCGTATTGTTTAAGGACGGAACATGGGACAGAACGGCGCTTCGGAAGCGACCGGGAGAATCCCGCAAGGAAGAAAGCCGGAGAAGAGTCCCGTACAGAAAGTTTTTTTCATTGGTGCTGCCGACTAGTTCCGGCTTCTCTTTGCAGAAGCAGACAACGGCGACGACGGCGCAGCTGCTTTTCATTCTTTTTTTGTTCTGTCTGAAGAGAAAAAAGTGCCGGGAGCGAGGAAAAACCTGTGGAATACCGATAATTTTTTGAAAGTGGCGAGGTTTTTGTTTGCGTCCGGAAGGAATAGTGCTACGGTTGCCTTTGTGGCGGCATTCCATAGTCGGCGCAGTTAGTTAATGAAAAAGGAAAGGACGGGAGTCTACGATGAGAACCTTTTCAAAATCCAGCAAGCTCGACAACGTGCTTTACGACGTGCGCGGACCTGTGGTGGACGAAGCCGCCCGCATGGAAGAAAGCGGCATGAAAATCCTCAAGCTGAATATCGGCAACCCTGCGCCATTCGGCTTTTCCGCGCCGGAAGAAGTCATATTCGACATGCGCGATTCCATCGTGCAGTCCCAGGGCTATTCCGAGTCGCGCGGCATATTTTCCGCCCGCAAGGCCATCATGCAGTATGCCCAGATAAAGAACATCCCCAATGTCACCATGAAGGATATCTATACGGGCAACGGCGCAAGCGAACTTATTCAGCTTTCCATGCAGGCGCTGCTCAACAACGGCGACGAGATCCTCATCCCCTCTCCCGACTATCCGCTGTGGACTGCCTGCGCCAATCTCGCCGGCGGCAAGGCCGTGCACTATATCTGCGACGAGGAGTCCGACTGGTATCCCGACCTCGAGGATATGGAAAGCAAGATTACCGACAGGACCAAGGCTCTTGTCATCATCAATCCCAACAACCCCACGGGCGCGCTCTATCCCGTGGATGTGCTCGAGCGCATCGTGGAAATCGCCAGACGACACGAGCTCATCATCTTTTCCGATGAAATCTATGACCGTCTCGTCATGGACGGCGAAAAGCACGTGTCCATCGCCTCTCTTGCCCCTGATCTTTTCTGCGTGACCTTCAGCGGTCTTTCCAAGTCGCACATGGTCTGCGGATTCCGTGTGGGCTGGATGATCCTGAGCGGCAACAAGAGCCTGGCCACAGACTACATTGCCGGCATAAACATGCTTTCCAACATGCGTCTGTGCTCCAACGTGCCCGGACAGTCCATCATTCAGACGGCTCTCGGCGGCTACCAGAGCGTGAACGAGTACATCGTGCCCGGCGGCCGCATCTATGAACAGCGCAACTTCATTTATGAGGCCCTCAACAGCGTGCCCGGCATCTCCGCCAAAAAGCCGAAGGCCGCCTTCTACATCTTTCCCAAGATCGACACTGAACGCTACAATATTACCGACGATACCCAGTTCGCTCTGGACTGCCTGCGCGAGACCCGCATACTCTTCGTGCCCGGCTCCGGCTTCAACTGGAAAAAGCCCGACCACTTCCGTATCGTCTATCTGCCGCGCATCTCCATTCTGGAGGAGGCGGTGGACAAGCTGGCCGCGTTCCTGCGTGAATACCGTCGCTAGGCGCGTCAGCCCGGCCGACGCAATCCACGCGGGCGGCTGTGGCCATCCTTGAAAAAAGCCCCGCTCTCAAGGCTCCTGCTCCTGACAGGAAAAGCCCGAGGAGCGGGGCGATTTTTTAAGGCAGGAAAGGCAGCAGGAACAGTAATTGTCCCGCGTCCTCCCTTTTCACGCAAAACTGCTCAGTTCTTTTCAGCCTCGGTCATGATCCAGGAGACGACCTCTTCCTTGGAGGGCACACGGCCGGAGCAGACGAGAGTGCCGTTGATGGTGACGGCGGGGGTGGAAAGAACGCCTGCGGCCATCATTTCACGCAGGTCGGAGACCTTTTTCACGTCGGCATTCATGCCTGAGGCTTCTACAGCCTCGAGGACGATATGTTCGGTTTCCTTGCACTTGGAGCAGCCGGGGCCGAAGACTTTGATGAGCATGGCAACCTCTTCATCTGGAGTTTTTTGTCGCGTCTGCAAAGGACGCGGCAGGGAAGAACGTGGGGCGCGGGAACCGTAACGTGAGGGGAACCCGCGTGGCCGGGGCGCTTCACGAAGGCGGAAAGGTTCCTTGTTTGTCATGTTCCGCCGGAGCGAGGCGTCCCAAACAAAAAGTTTTGAAAAGGGATGGGGGGCGGGGGAAAGGGGACTCCCTTCCCCCGCAAACTCTTTCTTAGAACAGCGCGTTGAGAAGCCAGCCGGTGAGGGTGAAGACCACCCACAGGTAGCCTATGAAGGCGGCCTGGAGCTTTGCGGTCATGATCTGTCTGAGCATGACGACTTCGGGGATGCTGGCGGCCACGGCGGACATGCAGAAGGCCATGGTGGTGCCTATGGGCATGCCCTTGGTGAGCAGCCCTTCCATGACGGGCACTATGCCGGTGACGTTGGAGTAGAGGGGAATGCCCACGATGACGGCGGCAGGCACGGTCCACCACTCGCCCGCGCCGAGATTTTCGGCAAACCAGTTGGCGGGCACGAGGCCGTGCAGGGCCGCGCCTATGGCCACGCCCACGATGACCCATTTCCACACGCGCCGGAAAATGGAGGTCATTTCGCCGAGAGCGAAGGTGTGCCGTGCGCGCACGGTAAGCCTTTTTCTTCCGCCGGAAAGGGGAATGACGGGCGTTTTCATGGCTTCGAGCACGAAGGGCTGAAGCCAGCGTCCGGCCCGTATGGAATCCA
>CAJJMX010000044.1 GCA_905192935.1 uncultured Mailhella sp. | reverse complement strand
AAGATAATGTTTTTAGTATGCTTGTTTGGAACTAGTGCAAGCATATGGCAGGTTACGGACTTTCCTCCCCGGACCAGAGGTCCGCGGCGACAGCCCGTCCGACTCCATGACATGTCGGTTTCAAAAAACGCGGAGCGTTTCCGACGGCTTATTCCGCGTCTTCGCTTTTGATCTCGGGCTTGGGAGCGTCGGGGTCCTGGAAATCGTGGGCCCAGTACATGAGGCGCTGACAGTTGGGGCAGCTCATGATGTGGTTGCCGCGCTGAAGGTCGATGAACACCTGCGGAGGAATGGCAATGTGGCAGCCCGAGCAGATGCCCGCTTCCACAGGCACGATGACGGGATGGCGCAGACGGTCGCGGATGAACTCATAGCGGTTCAGCACGGGCGGGGAGATGAGGGCGGCCACTTCGGCGCGCTTTCCTTCCAGAGTATCCAGACGGCTGCGGCATTCCGCGATGCGCTTTTCGAGATTCTCCTGCTGGCTTTCGAGCTCGGCCTTGAGCTCGTTCCAGGTCTCCTCCACGGACTGCAGGTTGCTTTCCTGAAGAGAGCGCTCTTCCTGCAGGGCCATGCGTTCTTCTTCGCGGGTCTGGTTCTGCATTTCCATGCTGTCCATTTCGCGGATCATGGCCTGATATTCACGCTCGTTTTCCACCTGCATGAGCTTGTTCTTGCTGCTCGTCAGGCGGGACTCGTCGTCCTTGATCTCGGAGTCGAGGCGCTTCTGCTGTTCCTGCAGATGCTGGAGCTTGTCCAGAATCCAGTTGCGCTGCGTATCCTGAGCGTTGAAGCGCTTCTGCAGGGTTTCCACGTCCTTGGGAGCGGCGTCCATCTCGCGCTGCACGGCGTGAATGCCGTCATCCACGTGCTGGAGAGCCACAAGCTGGCGAATTTGGTCGATATAGAGGCTCACGACAGTACCTCCGGTACTTCAGAAAGAAAGGTCAAGGGCAGGAAGGGATCCCTGCCCGGCAAAAATGTTACCGTCACGCCGTCGAGCTTCGCGGCGAGAAGTTCGGCGAAGCGGCGGATCATTTCTTCTTCCAGGGAGAAATGTCCCACGTCGAGAACGGCCATGGGACAGAAATTCGGGCTGCGTCCGTCATGACGCGAGGCCAGGGCGAGGGCGTCATGGTATTTCATGTCGCCCGTGATGAAAAGATCAGCTCCCGCGGCGGCGGCCTCTTCCAGAAGAGAGGACCCCGATCCCGTGCATACGGCCACACGTCGCACGGTCATGTCGGGATCGCCGACGAGACGGGGAACGACGCACATCCTGTCAAGAGGCAGCGAGGCGCGCATGGCGGCGCAGACTTCCCTGAGACTCATGGCCGCAGGAAGCGATCCTGCACAGCCGAAGCCTCCTTCGACCGTCGACCCGTCGGGCGCAATGAACGTGCCCGTCTTCTCCAGGATCACGCGCTTGGAAAGGCCGAGCAGATCGGGCAGCCAGGCGCTCGGTCCGAGAGGGTTTGCGTCCAGAGTGGTGTGGCTTGCGTACAGCGGCACGTCGTTCCTGTAAAGGATGGAGAGCGCGTCGGTGTAGCCGTTGAGTTCGCTCGTCCAGGCGGGACGCATGGCCAGCGGATGATGCGTGAGCACCATGTCCGCGCCGATTTCCACGGCCGCGCGCAGCTGCTCGGGCGCAGGGTCGAGGCACACGGCAAGATGGCGTATCTCGGCGCGGCTCGAGGCCACCTGAACGCCGGAATGATCCCAGTCCGCCATAAGCGAAAGGGGGGCCGTCTGTTCAATGATGCGGATGATCTCGCTCTGTAGCATGGAGTGTCGCCTTTTCTGCGTGATGCAATATCATGGATATGCCGGGGAATTCATATTTCTAGGGAAAGTTCTCCACTTCGTCAAGTTCCCGTCCGCCTTTCCCGCAGGGAGTGCGGCCTGGCGGAAAAATCGCAGTCTTCGGAGGCCGGAAAGGAGGGAAGGGCGCTGCCTGGGCTTTCCGTTCTGCCTGATCGAAAGCACGGCGGAACAGGAACGGCCGGACGGGCGTCGGGGGAGGCTGTTCCCCGTTTATGAGGATGTCGGGAAGGAACGAAGGTGCCGTCCGGTCCTTCGCGGCAGGAGAGCGGAAAATTCCTCTTGGCGTTCTTCGGAGATTGCGGTAAGGGAACGCCATGCCATCCTTCATCTATATCACCGATGTTTTCTGTCCCTGGTGCTTCGGCTTCGCTCCCGTCATGGAAAAGCTTGTCGCGCACTACGGTTTTCCTGTGCGTGTGCTCTGCGGGAATCTTGTGGATACGCCGGAGCAGACCTCTTCCATGGGTACGCCTCGTCTGCGCGCCTTCTTCCAGCGTCTTTCGGACACCACGGGCCGTACGCTGGGCGAGGGCTTCTTCCGTCTTCTGAGCGAAGAGGGGAGCGTCGTCATGGAATCCTCGCGTTCCGCGCTGCTTCTGGCCGCCCTCAAGAAGCTTGCGCCCGGGCACGCGCTGGAGCAGATGGAAGCCTTTCAGAACGCCTTCTATGAGGACGGGCGCGACGTGCTCGACCTTGACGTGCAGGCCGATGTGGCCGCCCGCTGGGGCGTTTCCCTGGAGGATCTGAAACATGCGTCTGCTTCGGAAGCCGTGCAGGACAAGGCGAAAAAGGAAATGGACGAGGCCGAGGACATACTCGGGGACTTTGTGGTCTATCCTACGCTTTTCGTGAAGACGGACGACGGGGAGCTGCATGCCGTGGCCCGCGGCTTCGCTCCCTTTGAGGATGTGGAAGCCAAAATAGAGGCGGCTCTTGCCGCGGGCGATTCCCTGAACGCGGTTTCCGGCGCGGCCTGCGGTCTGGACGGTACCTGCTGCATTCGCTGAGGGGCGGGAAAAAGCGCATGCGCTTCCGGGCGAAAAGGGTTCTTTCTGGGGCTCGCGGCAGCGTCCTGCGAGGCTTCTTCCGCCGCTTTCGTCGTTTCTTCCAGGCCTCGGAGTTTCCGGCTTCATCCGGAAGGCGGGATCATCCGTCCTGCGGCCTGTTCTTTGCGCCTTTCTTCGCAGGCCGGCCGAAGGCTTTCCTTCCTTTGCATCGGCACTTTCCGCAGTTTTTTTCTTTGACGCTCCTGCACTTCCGCAGCGCGGAAGGCGTTTCGGCGCTTGAAGAGCGCATGATAATGGGTTAGACTTTCTTTTTTACATGCAGGAGACCGGCCTTTTCTCCGGTATCGGAGAATTCCGGCATCCGCGCGTGTTCAGGCAGGCGCGTCCGCTCGGGCGGAGGCGCTCTCATCACTATTTTAACACGGGAGATCTCGGGATGCGTTTTCTCAACTATGCCGCGGCCGTTCTGGCCGTCTGCGGTATGGCGCTTTCGCCTCTGGCCTCTTCCGCCCATGCGGAAGAAGCGGCGAAGAAAATCAAGGTCGGCTTCATCTATGTTTCCCCTGTGGGGGACGAGGGCTGGTCGTGGACCCATGATCAGGGCCGCAAGATGATGGACGAGATGCCTGATGTGGAAACCACCATGATGGAAAGCGTACCCGAAGGCCCCGACGCCGAGCGCGCCATCAAGAATATGTGCTCCAAGGGCTACAACGTCATCGTTGCCACGAGCTTCGGCTACATGGACGCCATGGCCAAAATGGCCAAGCGCAATCCCAAGGTCACCTTCCTGCACTGCTCGGGCTACAAGCACAGCGAAAACATGACCTGCTACTTCGGCAGGATGTATCAGGCCCGCTATCTTACCGGCATGGTGGCCGGAGCCATGACGAAGAAGAACGAAATAGGCTATGTGGCCTCCTTCCCCATTCCTGAGGTGGTGCGCGGCATCAACGCCTTCACGCTCGGCGTGCGCGCCGTCAATCCCGACGCCAAGGTGCGCGTGGTGTGGACCCGCACCTGGTACAGCCCCGACGATGAAAAGAAGGCCGCCGAAGGCCTGCTCGACGTCGGTGTGGACGTCATTGCCCAGCATCAGGATTCCGCCGGTCCGCAGACGGCCGCGGAAGCCCGCGGCGCCTACAGCGTGGGCTACAATACCGACATGTCCGCCGCCGCGCCCAAGGCTCACCTTGTGGCTGCCGTATGGGACTGGAACAAGTTCTATAAGAAGTTCATCGACGAATATCGTGCCGGCACCTGGAAGAACGGCAACTACTGGTACGGCATCAAGGACGGCATCGTGGACATCTCCCGTTACGGCGACATGGTGCCTGCCGACGTGCGTGCGAAGGTGGACGCCGTGAAGGCCGACATCATTTCCGGCAAGTATCAGGTCTTTACCGGTCCCGTGAAGGATCAGGAAGGCAAGGTTCGTGTGGCTGAGGGCCAGGTTGCGCCCGACGACATGCTGCTTTCCATGGACTGGTTCGTGGAAGGCGTGATAGGTACGACCAAGTAGTGTTTCAGGAAAGCTCCGTCCGGTGAGGGCGGGGCTTTTTCATTTTCCGGTCCGCGGGTTGCCCCGTCCCTCGAGGGGCGGGACTGGCCGCGGACCTCATTCTCCTTTTTCCGGAAGAAGCGTTTCCGGAAGGCCGGAGGAAACGCGGGCCTGCGCCCGGGAGCCGACGGCGGGGCGCACTTCCGCGCGGGGCGCGCCTTCCGGAGGTATGGTTCCGGCGGCTGAAGGCTCTGCGCAGCCTCGGCGCAAGGAGACGGCAGGGTGCGGACGCCGCGCCCGCCGCCTGACCGCATCATATCATTTTTCGGAGGAATCATGGACGGTTTCAGAGTCGTCAGACGGCAGACCCCCCATCGCTGGGTCGGGCTCATCGTGCTGCCGGCGGCGCTTCTTATCGCCCTGGCGTTCTGCTCGTTGCTGCTGATGATTCAGGACAAGTCGCCCGTGGAAGCCGCCGTGGTGCTCTTCCAGGGCGGCTTCGGCAGCCTGTACGCCCTGCAGGACACCATGCTCAAGGCCATCCCCATCTTTCTTTGCTCGCTCGGCGTGTCCATCGCCTTCCGCATGAAGGTATGGAACATCGGCGCGGAAGGACAGTTCGCCTTAGGCGGCGTGGGGGCCACCTGGGCCGTGCTCACCTTCCCGGGGCTGCCCATGCCGCTCATGCTCGCGCTCATGCTTGTGTGCGCGGCCGTGACGGGAGGAATCTGGGGCATGATTCCGGGGCTCCTCAAGCTGAAGTTCGGCCTCAACGAAATCATTTCCACGCTCATGCTCAATTACATAGGCATCGAGTTCATGCGCTACCTCGTGTACGGCCCGTGGAAGGATCCCGGCAGCATGGGCTTCCCCATGACGGCCATGTTCCCCGAGGAGGCCATATTTCCCGAGGTGATCGGCTACGTGCACGCGGGACTCATCGTCTGCGTGATCGCGGCCGTGGCGGTTTCCGTGTTCCTGCAGCGCACAAGGCTCGGCTTCGAGCTGTGCGCCGCGGGTGAAAATCCCCGGGCCGCGCGCTATGCCCGCATTCCCTACGGCTTTCTGCTGGTCTTCGTGCTCACGGTGTCCGGCGCGCTCGCAGGCATGGCGGGATGCGTGGAAGTGTCGGCAACGTTCAACAGGCTTCAGCCGAGCCTGTGCACGGGCTACGGCTATACCGCCATCGTGGTGGCCTGGCTCTCCCGTCTGCGCACGCCCTCCATCGCGCTGTTTTCCATTTTCCTGGCCGGGCTTCTCGTGGGCACCGACAACCTGCAGGTCGATCTTCAGGTGCCTGCGGCCTTCGGCGGCATTCTTGAGGGCTTCATCCTTCTGTGCGTGCTCGCCGGGCAGTTCTTCTATTCCTATACCTTCGTGAGAACGGGGCGCAATCAGGGAGGCGCCGCATGACCTGGGATATCTTCGTTGCGCTGCTTGCCGCCACAGTCCTTGCGGGCACGCCCCTTCTGTACGCCACCATGGGCGAACTCATCACCGAGCGCTCCGGTGTGCTCAATCTCGGCGTGGAAGGCATGATGATCATGGGCGCGTTCTTTGCCTTCATCGTTCAGTTCAAGACGGGCAATCCCTGGCTTGCCACACTGGCCGCCGGACTCGGCGCCGCCTGCATAGGCCTTCTGCACGGCGTGGTCTGCCTCATCTTTCAGGGCAATCAGACCGTGTCGGGCCTTGCGCTCACCATCTTCGGCGTGGGGCTTTCCGATTATCTCGGCGCGCCCTTCATCGGCGAGAAGACCGTGGGCTTCCAGCCCTTCGACATCCCGCTGCTCTCCGACATTCCCGTGCTCGGCGAGGTGTTCTTTCAGCACGACCCTCTCGTGTACGTCTCCTACCTCCTGCCCTGGGCCGTCATGTGGTTCTTCCGGCGCACATCTCTCGGACTGGCCCTGTGCGCGTCCGGCGAGTCGCCCGACGCCGTGCAGGCCGCAGGCCTCGATCCGGTGAAGATGCGCTGGCTCGGCATTTTTGCCGGGGCCTTCTTTGTGGGTGTGGGCGGAGCCTATCTCTCGCTGTGCGCCACGCACATGTGGACGCAGAACCTTACCGCGGGCAAGGGCTGGATAGCCGTGGCGCTCGTCATCTTCGCCTTCTGGAGACCTCGCCGCGCCATGTTCGGAGCCTATCTCTTCGGCGGCATCATGGCCTTCCAGCTTCGGCTTCAGGCGCTCGGCACCACCATTCCCTCGTCGCTCATGATGATGCTGCCCTATGCTCTGACCATTCTCGCGCTGCTTTTCTCCTCGGCCAGAGGCAAGGGCAGAAGCGCACCCGCGGCGCTCGGCGACAACATAGCGCCCGGCGCGTAGCCGCAGTTTCCGGCGGGCGGAACGTCTGCGCATGAGGCTCGGGGTCCGGATCTCCGGCAGACTCCCGCCCCGGGAGCTCACGCGTTGCCGGGCTCTCCGCGGGGGAGTCCGTGCGTCGTTTTTCAGGGAGGGACCGCGGCAGGCAGAAGGAAAAGCCATGGCTTCCGGCAGAGAAAAGGGGGCTGGACGGGCTGTGGTCACGCCGGCGCAGGAGAAAAACGTCGGTGAAATATGATCTCCGGACGGAAAACGGGGGCTTCGCTGCCGTGAAAACGGAGCCTCCCGGAGGGGAAAGGCGGTCGCCTTGCCGGCCGGCACTTCACTCCGCGCACTTGCAACTCATCCGTTTTTCGGTGAAAATTTCCTGAGAGTCGGTTCCTTTTCCGAGCAGGAGCCGAAAGCCAAGGATATTCCCATGCTGACTTCCCGAGACATGTTCACCGGACTTCCCATGATGACGGCTGCGGCCTTTTTCATGCAGATGTTCAATTCTACCATTCTCAACACGGCACTGCCCGCCATCGCCGACGCCATGGGGCGTTCTCCCTTTTCCATGCAGCTTGCCGTCATAAGCTATTCGCTTACCGTGGCCCTGCTTATTCCCCTGAGCGGCTGGCTGGCCGATACCTTCGGCACGAGGCGCGTCTTTCTTTCGGCTCTGGCCATGTTCGTGATCGGCTCGGCACTGTGCGCCGCATCGAAGACGCTTCCGCTTCTCGTGGCCGCGCGCGTGGTGCAGGGCGTGGGCGGCGCCATGATGGTGCCCGTTTCCCGCCTTACCCTCATGCGTGCCTATACGCGCGAAGACTTCGTCAAGGTGTTCAATTTCATCACCATTCCCGGACTCGTGGGGCCGGTGGTGGGGCCCATCGTCGGCGGCTGGCTCGTGACCTATGCCTCCTGGCCGTGGATTTTCCTCATCAACATCCCGCTCGGGCTCGTCATTCTGCTTTTCGCCCTGCGCAGCTTTCCCGATTTCCGGCAGCCCCGCGGCTCATTCGACGTGGTGGGCTTTCTGCTCATCGGCGCTGGCGTGCTAGCCATGTCCGGAGGGCTGGAACTCACCGGCGGGCACGGCTCTTCCCCCGCACTGGCGTGCGGACTCGTGGTCTTCGGCGTGGCCGCCGTTCTGCTCTACGTGCTGCATGCCAGACGCTTCCGCTTTCCTATCATCAATCTCAAGGTCTTCAGCACCCGCACCTTCTCCGTGGGCATCACGGGCAACATCGTGGCCCGCCTCGGCATAGGCAGCATTCCGTTTCTCGTGCCGCTCATGCTTCAGGTCGGCCTCGGCTATTCCGCCGACATTGCGGGCCTCATCCTCATCGCTCCGGCCGTGGGTTCCGTCATGACCAAGACCGTGGTGCTGAACATCCTGCATCGCTTCGGCTACCGCCGCACGCTGCTTTTCCTCACGCTGTCCATCGCGGCCATATTCATGTGCATGAGCCTTCAGCAGCCCGGCTGGCCCCTCATGCTTCTGGTGGTGCAGCTCTTCGTTCAGGGCATGCTCATGTCCGGTCAGTTCACCTCCATGAACACCATCACCCTCGGCGATCTTCCCGCGGAAACCGCAAGCGACGGCAACAGCCTGCTTTCCGTGGCGCAGAACCTCAGCGTGAGCTTCGGCGTGGCCGTGAGCACGGCGCTTTTGCGCGTGTTTTCCTCCTCGGGCGAGCTTTACGCCCTGCATGCCACCTTCATCGCCGTGGGCCTCATGACGGCCGTCTCGGCCTTCATTTTCATGCTGCTGCGGCCGGAAGACGGCGCGCATCTTCTGAGTAATGGTTCCGATACTGCGGCCGGTTCCCGGTCGAAAGGAAAAAAGTCATGATAGAGACGCAGACCTCTGCGGCAGGGGAGGGTAAGCGCACTGCGCCGCCCCTCATCCGTCTGGAAAACATCTGCAAGAGCTACGGTCCGGTCAAGGCCAACCGCAACATATCCCTAGAAATCCGCTCCGGCGAGATTCTCGCCCTGCTCGGTGAGAACGGTGCGGGCAAGTCCACGCTCATGTCCATACTTTCGGGCAAGTCCCGGCAGGATTCCGGGACTATTTACGTGGATGGACTTCCCGCGCCCTTCCGTTCCCCGCGCGACGCCCTGGATGCGGGCATAGGCATGGTGTATCAGCACTTCATGCTCGTCGAGGCCATGACCGTGACGCAGAACCTCATGCTCGGACAGGCCCGCGGCATCCTGAATCCCGCGGCCATGCGGGCAAGAGTGCTGGAACTCGCGGCCCGCTACGGCTTTGAAATCAATCCCGACGCCATGATTTCCGATCTTTCCATGGGTGAGCGTCAGCGTGTGGAAATCCTGAAGCTTCTGTACCGCGACTGCCGCGTGCTCATTCTCGACGAACCTACGGCCGTGCTCACGCCGCCGGAAATAAGCCAGCTCTTTGCTGCGCTGCGCCGCATGGCCGCAGACGGCAAGGCCGTGGTGTTCATCAGCCACAAGATGAAGGAAGTGCTCGACCTCGCCACGGAAATAAGCATACTGCGCCGCGGCGAGATAGTGGACCATTTTCTGCGCAGGGATGTGCCCGGAGAGAGGGAGCTTGCCGAGCGCATGGTGGGCCGTCAGATGGATACGGTGGTGGAGCAGACCCCGGTGGAAAAGGGCGGAGTACTGCTGGAACTTATCCATGCCTCCTGCGGCATGGCGCAGGATCTTTCCTGTTCGCTGCGTCGGGGTGAGGTCCTCGCCGTGGTGGGCGTGGCCGGAAATGGTCAGCGCGAGCTCGTGGAAATGGTGACGGGCGGGATAAAGCCCGACAGCGGCAATGACTCCGTGCGCATACTCGGCAAAAGCTGGAACGAGTTCATGCGTACGCGCATGGGCAGAAAAAGCATGGTGTACATTCCCGAAGACAGAAAGGGACTTGCCACCTGTCCCTCGCTGGATCTTCTGGACAACTTCCTTCTTACCAACCGCAACGGCTTTCAGAACTTCGGCTTTCTGGACAGACGCCATTCCGCCACGGCGGCCACGGACATCATGCAGGAGTATCAGGTGGTTGCCGACGGGCTGCATGCAACGGCAGGTTCTCTTTCCGGCGGCAATCTGCAGAAAATGGTGCTCGGTCGCGAGTTCTTCCGTGAACCGAGTCTCATCGTCGCCGAAAATCCCACGCAGGGCCTGGATATCGGTGCCATGGAAGAGGTATGGCGACGGATTCTTGAGGCGCGTGACCATGCGGGCGTGCTGCTCGTGACGAGTGATCTGCGCGAGGCCATGACGCTGGCCGATACCTTTGCCGTCATGTATCGCGGTCGCTTCATCGACGTGTTCCCCCGCACCGATACGGAGCGCGTGGAGGCCATAGGCCTCATGATGGCGGGCATCCGCTTCGGTGAGGAAGAGGAGGCAGCCAATGAAGCGTAAGCTGTCCGTTGCCGAGGCCGTGCAGGCCGCGGGCATACTCTTTGAACTCAATACCGGAGAAAAGGGCGTTCTTGCCATGGCTCAGAAGGCGGGCCTTCCCTGCGCCTCTGACGAGGAGAAAAAACGCCTCATGCTGGAATGGCGGGCCTATGTGCACGCCGCTGTGCTCTACGGACTCATGGTGCAGGCCCCCAATGTGGTGGTTGTGGAATATCTCCGCGTTACGCAGGCCATGCTTCAGAAACTCGGCTACTCCCCGAAGGAGGCCGAGGACTTCGTGGACGGAGCCTTCCGTGCCTACGTCGACCCCATGGTCAGAACAAAGACGCAGGAGTGTCCGGGAGTCTTTTTCCGGCGCCTTCTGAACAAGGAGGTTTCCGAAGTCCCTGCGGCGTCGGCCGCCATGGTCTCCGGCGTCATGGCCATGATCATGTCCGCCGTCCTTGACAAGCTCGAACAGTACGAGTTCGGGATAGAGTAAAACTCTTGCGGGGAAAGGAGGAAAACTTTTGAAAAGTTTTC
>CAJJMX010000043.1 GCA_905192935.1 uncultured Mailhella sp. | reverse complement strand
GATGGATGAACGGCGCGACCCGTACCGCTCCACCGAGGCGGCGGCAAGCTATCTTGCCCGTCTCTACGATATTTTCCACGACTGGCATCTGGCTGTGGCCTCCTACAACGGCGGTGAAGGCAAGATAGGCCGCGCCAAGGAGGCGACCGGGGCCAGCAAGCTGCACGAGATCATCCAGCGAAACGACACGCTCGACTACAAGCTGCAGCTTCGGGAGGAAACGGCCCTCTATGTTCCCCGCTTCCTTGCCATAGCCAAGGTCATGCGCAACGCCGAGATCCTCGGCATCCAGCCTTCCGCTCCCGACGACGAGCATCCCGTGCTCATTCCCGTCTCTCAGGTCACGGTCAGGCCCGCCACGGACCTTGTGGAGCTCAGTCGCCGCATCGGCATCAGCTGGAAGGAATTTCAGGCCTACAATCCGCATTTTCTGCGCTCCGTTTCTCCTGCCGGACGCTCGGCGACCGCGTACGTGCCGAAGAACAAGGAAGCTCTGGCACGGCAGGTGCTCAAGGGAAAGGTCTCCGGCGCGGGCTGGCGTTACTACACCGTGGCCAGAGGAGACACCTATGCCAGGGTGAGCTCCCGCACCGGCGTGCCCGCCTCGGTCATCAAGCAGCTCAATCCCGGAAAGCTGAAGAGAGGACAGACCCTTCGTCTGCCCGTGACCGGCAAAAATCTTCCCTCCGTCGTGCCTTCCGCTCCCGCCCGCAGCACGGCCGTGGCCGCGGCTTCTTCCAGACGCGCATCCGTCGGAAGCGATCATGCCTCGAATGCGCTTGCGGAGCTCAAAGGCAGCCGCGCCTCGTCTCGAGCCGTTCCCGCCACCTACCAGGTGAAGAGCGGCGACACGCTGACCTCCATCGCCCGCCGGTACGACATGGATCTTGACGATCTTTATGCCGCAAACGGAGGCGCGGACAAGCTCTCCACGCTGCGCGTAGGACAGGTGCTCCGTCTTTCCGCGCCCGCGCCCGCCCGCAGCACGGCCGTGGCCTCTTCCGCAAAGCGTGTGCCTGCCGCCCGCCTTGCCACGCACAAGGTCGAGTCCGGCGAGACCGCCTATGCCATTTCCCGCAAGTACGGCATCAGCTTTGCCGAACTTTGCGCCGTCAACGGCGGAGCCGACAAGCTCGCCAGCCTGTCGCCCGGTCAGGTGCTGAACATTCCCGCCGGAAAGGGAACGGCCGTGGCGCAGAACGCCGCGCCTGCCCGCAAGGCGCAGCCTGCGCCCTCGCGCGCGCCCGCAAGCCGCGTGGCGGAATACAGCGTGCAGAACGGCGAGACGCTGTGGAGCATCTCCCGCAAGTTCAATATGAAGCCCATGGAGCTTCTGGCTCTCAACGGCATGGATCAGTCCACCCGCGTCAAGGTGGGCGACACCGTCAAGGTTATTCGCAACAAGTAGGAGCAGTGAACCATGGGATTTTTCTCCGCCGTCAAGAAATTCTTCTCCGGCGGCAGCCATGCCGCAGAGAATTCCGAGGAACAGAAGGCCCCCGAGGCTTTGCAGCAGACGGAGAAGACGCAGAGCGCGCCGTCTGATGAGACGCCCGAAGAGTCTTCCGCGCCTTCCTGCGACGAAGCCGCGGATACTGCGGCGTCCGGGGAGAAGACGGCCTCTTTTGAACCTGTCCCCGAGCCTTTGAAGGAGAAGGACGAGCCTGCCGTCTCCGTTCTGCCGGAGTCGGAAGAAGAGCAGGCCTCAGCCCTGAAAGACCTTTCTTCTTCCGGGGAGGCAGTCTCGCCTGAAGAGGAACACGAGGAAGATCAGGAGAAGCCCGGCGAACCGGATGAGCCCTGCATGCCTGACGAGGGCACGGAGCAGGCGCAGGAGACGGCTTCCGCCCCTGCCGCCGCTCAGGCTTCTTCGTCCGAAAAGGCGGCTCCTTCCGCTCCCGACGCTTCCGCCCGTCCTGCGGCGCGGGACGAAGAAGAGGAGAAGCTCACGCTTGCCCTGCGAGAGGCGGAACCCCGTCTTTCTGCGTGGCTTGCCGTCGTTCTGGACGGCGTGGAAGAGGCGGACGATCTTTTGTGGAAAAGGCTTTCCTTCCTGCTTCGCGCGCTGGAGACTCCGGAAGACGAAGCCCGCGTGTTCCTGGACGATTTCCGTACCTGGCTTGAGCGCATGGACTATCACTGGCTGGAGGACTTCCGCTCGGAACTTCAGTATCGTCTGGCCCTGGCTCTCGACATGGAGGACGAGGAGGACGAGCGCGACAGGCTCTTTTCCAAGCTTCAGAGCGGCCTTGCCCGCACGCGTGCCCGCTTCGGACAGGGACTTTCCGCCCTCATGTCCGGTCATTCCGAGCTCACGCAGGACTTCTGGGATGAGATGGAAGAGCTCTTCATCATGGCCGACATGGGCGCCGAGCCTTCGCTTGCCCTGGTGCGCCGTCTGAAGGAACGCTCCCGCGCCGAGGGCGTGACCACGCCGGACGGCCTCATGCCCCTGCTCGAGCAGGAAGTGGAGGCCATATTCAAGACGCCCCGCCGCATTGCCGCGGTGAATCCGCCCGAGGTCATACTCATGGTGGGCGTGAACGGCGTGGGCAAGACCACCACCATCGCCAAGCTGGCCTATCGCGCCAAGATGCAGGGCAAGAAGGTGCTCATTGCCGCGGCCGATACCTTCCGTGCGGCGGCCGTGGAACAGCTCGAGGTGTGGGCAAGGCGCATAGGCGCGGACTTCCATGCCAAGGGCATGGGCGCAGATCCTGCGGCCGTGGCCTTCGAGGCCATGGACAAGGCCATGCAGGGCGGCTACGACGTGCTGTTCATTGATACGGCGGGCCGTCTGCACACCAAGTCCAACCTCATGGACGAGCTGCACAAGATCCGCATGGTGGTGGAGCGCAAGCTTCCCGGCGCGCCGCACCGCACCATACTCGTCATTGATGCCACCACGGGGCAGAACGCCCTTCAGCAGACGAAGATGTTCAAGGATACGAGCGGCGTGAACGAGATCATCCTCACCAAGCTCGACGGCACGGCCAAGGGCGGCGTGGCTCTCGCCGTGGCCAGTCAGTTCGAGCTTCCCATCACCTTCGTGGGACTCGGGGAAAAGATGGAGGACCTGCGGCCCTTCGATCCGCACGATTTTGCGCGTGCCCTGCTCGGAAGAGACGAGAAATAGTTCGCGCGCAGGCTGTCGCTCCCCGGGGAGCGACAGCTCGTCAGCCGATATGATGAGGGGGGAGAGATCCCCCCTTTTTTTGTGTCCGCATAAGGAGCGCGCAGGGCCGGAGACCTGCCCCCGGCGTGCTCCTTGCCCTGCGGAGCGGAGCGCCATCTATCCGCAGAAGACCGTTTCCGCCTCCCATGAGGGGAAGTCGTCGGTGAGTCCGAAGAGATGACGGTCAGGCACTTTCCTGCGGGGAAGGCGCCGGAAAGGCCCGCGTTTTTCGGAGCCGTCGGGCGAGCGGGGCAGACGCTCATGCGCAGGACATGAAAAAACGCGGCGCTCCCGTAAGGAAGACGCCGCGTTCTGACATGGTTTTGCCGAAGGCTACTTCGCCCTGATCCAGAATTCGGCCACGTTCACATCCAGATCGTCGTCGAGATCCGCCACGCTGAACTTGATCGAGCGGCTTTCGATGGGGTTGTCCTTTTCGTCCAGAAGCTTGATGACCATGGTGTGCTGGCGGCCCGTGGCTTCGCCTGTGCCGCTGTCGTCCTCGAGCAGGAAGACGGGCTCCTTGTCGTCGATGAAGACTTCCACGGCCTCAAGGGCGGGATGTTCCGTGCCGCTTTTGTCGGTGAAGGCGTAGTTGCCGAGGGAGAGCTTGTAGGTCTTGCCCTGAGCGTAGCACCACACGCCGAGGCCGATGAGCAGAAGCACGATGACGCAGTTCACGAGGATGTGCTTGAGAATGACGCGTCTGCGGCTGGGGAGCTCTTTCATGCGGCACCTCCGGCTTCACCGCGCAGCGCGGCGCGGGCACGTTCCCTGTCGGCATGGCGACGCCAGGCATGGAGCACCAGGGCCAGGGAAATGATGGCGTAGCACACGAAGACGCGGAAGTATTCGCCGATCTGCGCGTCGCCCACCAGATACTTGCCGGCCATGGGCGAGACCACGAACATGAGATGGAAGAGCAGAACGCCCGTGAATACGTTGAGGATGGAGGCGCGCGCCACGGTGGCGCCGCCCACGAGCAGGGAGGCGATGGCGAAGACGCCGGCCTGTTCATGACTGTTGTAGGTGTTGAGCGTGCCCACGTTCTGCAGGAAGATGATCTGGCCGTAGGCGGCGAGCACGGTGGAGATGACGATGGAGATGATGCGCGTGCGCATGACGGGAATGCCTGCGGCGTGCGCCACGGAGAGATCCTGTCCCGTGGCTCTCATGTCCTGACCGAGCTTGGTGCGGCGGAACCAGATAATGAAGAGGCAGAACACGCCGATGAGCAGGAAGGTGGCAAGAGGCACGTGAATGCCCATGATGTCGAGGGCGATGGCGTTGTCGAGCGTGCCGCGGATGTTGTCGAGATTGGTGACGTTTCGTATGCCGTAGCCGCGGGAGAGCACGAGTTCGGGGTTCAGGATGGGCACGAGGCTGCCGAAGCCGTAGAGCACCACGAGCTGATACACGCCGTTCATGAAGAAGCCGAGGATGTAGGAGGTGACCATTTCGCGGCCGCGGGCCTTGTTGAGCACCACGCCGCACATCCAGCCGAAGAGTATGGCGAGAGGCGTGGCGATGAGGGCGGCGAGCGTCATGCCGTACAGGCCGGAGACGTTCCAGTCGCTGATGAAGATGAGGCCTATCTGTCCGGCCATGGCGCCGAGCACCATGCCGAAGTTGAGACCCATGCCCGCCATGATGGGGATGAGCAGCGAGAGCACGAGGAAGGAGTTTCGGGCGAGTCTCGTCAGCATTTCCTGGATGAGGTACTCGGCCGTGAACTGGGAATAGTAGATGCCGACGGCGCTCACCAGCAGAAAGACGATGGGCACCGCATTGCGCATGCAGAAGAGGGTGACGGCATTGCCGCCGGAGGAGCTTTTCATGATCTTACCTTTGTCACGCGGGTCAGGGCGTAGAGAATCATGCCGTTGGACACGATGATGCGTATGACTTCGGACATGTCGGTCTGAAGCATGCTGTTGATGACCGAGGGGGTCATGGTGAGTATGCCCTGGAAGAGGAACGTGCCCACGATGACGTTGATGATGGAGGCCTTCTTCACCGAAGCGCCGCCTATGAGCAGAGCGGCCACGGCGGGGAAGGCCATCATGAACGGACCCATGTACAGCTGGATGAAGCCGAAGCTCTGCTCGTAGACGATGATGCCGAGCGCTCCGAGCCAGGTGGAAAGGATGACCGAAAGGGTGCGCATGCGGTTGATGTTCACGCCGCTTGCGCGGGCGTATTCGGGATTGGAGCCCACGGTGGTCATGGCCGTGCCCGTGCGGGTGCGCATGAACACCCACATGAGGCCGCACAGGAGCAGGAAGAAGAGGAACATGCCGGTGGGGAAGTAGAAGGCGTCGCTCAGGTTGAAGGCGCCGATGTCGCTGATGGCGCGCTGCCAGAATTCCTCCACCGAGACCGTGGTGCGAAGACCCACGCCCGCGTAGCCCCACACCATGTTGGAGCTCGAGTAGGGCAGGACGAGCCACATGATGCACATGAACGCCACGGAGGAGAAGCCCACGTAGGTGGCGATCATCATTTCCTCGCCCTTGACCTTGTTGAGCAGGAGCCCGTAGCCCCAGCCGAGTATGACGGCGATGGGCGTGGCGATGGCCATGGCCGTGAACACGCCGGGAATGCCTTTGGCTTCAAGTTCCACGCTCGTGACCGCGCCGAGAAGTCCGGCGATGATGCCGAGCGGCAGTCCGAAGTTGAGACCGCAGCCCGACTGCACCATGGGCACCATGGCGAGCACGAGCACGCCGTTCATGCCGAAGCGCACCAGCGTGTCGCTGAGGGCGGCGTCCACGGACACGCCCACGAAGGGCGCCACGATGAACAGAACGACCAGAAACACCGCGATGAGGATGCGGGGCCATCCGGCTTCTTCGATGAATTTTTTTATGCGGTTCATGCGCTTGCCGCCTCCGTGGCGTTGGGATTGTCGTTTGCGGCCTTTTCGGCCTCGGCGGCGCCTGCGCCCATGAGCAGATATCCGAAGGCTTCGGAAGGCGTGTCTGCGGGCAGAATACCGGCTACGGCGCCCTTGTCGATGATGGCGATGCGGTCGCAGACGGAGCGCAGTTCCTCAAGCTCGGAGGAAATGACCACGATGGTCATGCCGTGTTCGCGGTTGTAGCGCTTGAGCGTGTCGAGCACCACCTTCTTGGCGCCCACGTCTATGCCGCGCGTGGGTTCGGCCACGAAGAGCAGCTTCGGCCTTGTTTCAAAGGCCTTGGCGAGACATACCTTCTGCTGATTGCCGCCGGAGAGCTCCTGGACGTGCTGCTTTTCGCTCGTGCACTTGATTTCGAGATCGCGGATGTATTTGCGGGCGCATTCGGCGATGGCTTCCTCGTCGCGTATCCTGAGCGGACCGAAGCTCTTGAGGAATCGTTTCTGCGTCTGGAGCGAGGTGAAGATGATGTTCCAGGCGATGGACTCCTCGAGCAGCAGGCCGACGCCGCGCCGATCTTCGGACACGGCGGAAATGCCGAGGGAGAGCGGCGAGACGGGGTTGTTGAGTTCCACGTTCTTTCCGTGGAAGGTCACCTTGCCCCCGGCGGGATGCAGGCCCATGATGCCGTTGGCTATGCCGAGCTTGCCCTGACCGGCCATGCCGCCGATGCCGAGGATCTCTCCCTCGAAGATGGTGAGGTTCACGTTGCGCACGGTTTCGCCGGGCATGTCCACCCAGAGATGCTCTATGTCCATGGCCGCCTTGTCCGGGGTGCGGCGCTCTTCGGTCGTTTTTTCCGTGCGCTCAATCTTGCGGCCCACCATGGCGCTTGCGATCTGACGCACGCTGGTTTCGGCGGGTGTGGTCTGAAGCACCACTTCGCCGTCGCGCAGGATGACGATGTCGTCGCACACGCTCATGACTTCCTGCAGGCGGTGGGAAATGAAGATGATGGATATGCCCTGGGCGGCCAGACGGCGCATGGAGTCGAGCAGGATGTCGGCTTCGCTTTCGGTGAGCACGGCTGTAGGTTCGTCGAGCACCAGAAGGCGCGTGCCCTTCTTGTCGATTTCACGGGCGATTTCCGTGAACTGCTTGTAGCCCACGGGCAGTTCGGAAATGGGAGTTGCGCTGTCAAGCTCGATGTTGAGGCGGGCAATGGCCTCGTCGGCACGGCGCGTCATGGAAGCTCTGTCGAGCGTGGTGAGCCGGTCTCCGAAGGCTTCCACCAGCGGATTGTACACCAGCGTTTCGCGGTTGAGCACGATGTTTTCCGCCACGGTGAAGCCGGGGATGAGGGAGAATTCCTGATGCACCATGCCGATGCCCGCCTTGAGGGCGTCCATGGGACTGCGGAAGTGCACTTCCTGTCCGTCGATCAGAATTTTTCCTTCGTACCCGCCCGTTTCCTGAATGACGCGCATGCCGAAAAGAATGTTCATGAGGGTGGATTTGCCCGCCCCGTTTTCGCCGACAAGGCCGAGGATGCGACCTTTGCCCAGGGTGAAGTTCACGTTCTTCAGCACCCGGTTGGAAAAATACGCCTTGCCGACACCTTCTACGCGAAGCAATGGATCTTCTGCGCCCATAGGACCTCTTTTCATAAGGGATGTGTGCCTCCGCGCGAGGTGGAAGAGAAACGGAAATCTTATGCGGAGACCTGTTTTTGAAGCGTTTTTGTAACAAGCAGATTTCAGAGTAGCACAAAAAAATAAAAACGGCAAAAGCCGTTACGCAGACCGGGCGGTGCCTGGCGCGCTGTTCATAACATGTCAGAATGGCTTGTCTTTTGTGAAAAAAAGGCCGGGCGGATCTCAGAGACGCCCGGCGCGGGGATGAAAAGAAGGGAAGGCCGGAGCCTTCCCTTGAAAAAAGCCAGTTACTTGATGGTCTTGTACTTGTCGGGCACGGGCACTTCGGTCATGTGCATGTAGCCCTTGCCGAAGATGTACAGGTCTTCAAAGACCAGCACATGATTCTTCTTTTCCTTGCCGGTGGCCACGTCCACATAGTAGCCGCCGCTCCAGGTGGAGCCGGGGGTGGCGGCGTTGTACGCGGCGAACACGTCTTCCTTCTTGAAGTGACGGCGGAAGCTGCGGCCGCCGGTCACGCCTTCCTTGGCGTACTTGATGGCGAGTTCGCCGAGGCCGAGGGAGTTGGTGAAGCCGTAGGAGTAGGTCCAGGTGCCCATGCGGCCGGCGGCGCCCTTGGCGACGACGGTGTCCTCGACGCGCTTCAGAATGGCGGGGAAGTCGCCGGACACGTCGGCAAGATCAATGCCGAGGGCTCCGGGATAGCCCATGAGCGGAGAAGGAAGGTCGGCTTCGATGAAGTAGCCGCCCTTGTCTTCGGTGAGGCGCTTGAGCAGAGGTTCGGTGTGGGCGTCGTTGGTGCAGAAGAACGCGGTCTTGGGGCCGAGCTTGTCGAGCATCTGGGGAACCTGCTCCAGAATGTACTGCTGGGCGCCGGCCACGCCGACGTCGGAGGTGGGATCGGGAGCGCTCATGAAGTGGAAGTTGATGCCGAGATCCTTGCAGGCCACTTCCATGATGTTGCGGCGGCGGGAGAGAAGCTCGTAGCTCATGTGACGGGGGAAGGAAATATGCACGAAGTCGGTCACGCCGAGCTTCTTGGCGGCGGCGATGATGAGATAGCCGCGGGAAATGTTGTCGGCATTGATGGCGAGGTCGGCCGCGCTTTCAATGACGTTGGGGTCTTCGTGGGCCTCGCCCACAAGGAGCATGATGTCGGGGCGCTTTTCACGGATGCGCTGGAAGGCGGCGGTGGTGCCGGGAATGCCCTGGTTCACGATGACGGCCTTCATGTCGGGGTCGTCGGCGAAGGAGACGATCTGGGAAATGGTGGTTTCCATTTCCGTCATGAAGTTGTCGGGATAGGTGATGTGCTTGATCATGCCGCCGTTGGCGACGTCACCGTACTTTTTGATGAGAGCTTCTGCTCCGCGCAGGTCGTCCTCGGACTGGGACACCGTGCCGGTGCAGATGCCGATGTGGATTTTGGCAGGCTCCGCGGCGGAAGCCTGGGTGGCGAAGGCCATCATGCCCAGACACATGGCTGCAAGAAAACGTTTCACCTTTTTTCCCTCCTTGAGAAAATAAGAACAGGCCGGCCTCTTTGGACCATATATGTTCTAACTTATACCGACAAGGCAAGGGATGTCAAAACACTTTGGAACCAATGCGTGTTCTTTCATGACCGTGCGGCATGGAAGGGCAGGGGGAGAGCGCCGAAGAGGCGCATAAAAAAAGGCCGCCCGGAGGCGGCCCGTGCGTCGGAGGGAAAGGGATCAGTCGAGAGGCGAGAGGAATTTCTTGCAGGCCTCGTTGTCGGTCTCGTCCCACCAGGCGAAGCCGAGCTTGTCGAGGTTGGCGTAGAACTCCCTGCACTGCTCGGGAGCGACTTCAAAGCCGCAGGCCACGCGGCCGTATTCCGCGCCGTGGTTGCGGTAGTGGAACATGGTCACGTTGAAGTTCGTGCCGAGGGTTTCGAGGAAGTGCAGCAGGGCGCCCGTGCGTTCCGGGAACTGGAAGCTCAGGATGTGTTCGTTTTTCACTACGCTCGGGGCGCGGCCGCCGATCATGTAACGCACGTGGCTCTTGGCGAAGGTGTTGCGCGTCATGTTGGTCACGTGGTAGCCCGCCTCGCGCAGGCCGCTTATGATGCGTTCAAGCTCGTCCATGCCTTCGGTGAGACGCAGGGAGGTGAAGATCTCGGCCTGCGAGGGATCGGAGAAGCGGTAGTTGAATTCCGTCACCATGCGGTTGCCGAGCTTGCGGCACAGATCGAGGAAGGCGCCCTTCTTTTCGGGGATGGTCACGGAAATGATGCCTTCGCGCTGTTCGCCCACTTCGCAGCGCTCGGACACGAAGCGCAGGGTGTGGAAGTTCATGTTCGCGCCGGAGAGTATGGCGGCCATGCGCGCGCCGGAAATGTCGTGACTTGCGGCGTACTTCTTGAGGCCCGCGAGGGAGAGCGCGCCGGAAGGTTCGGCAATGGCGCGGGTGTCGTCGAAGATGTCCTTGAGCGCGGCGCAGATCTCGTCGTTGGAGCAGGTGATGATCTCATCGAGGTTTTCGCGCAGCACGCGGAAGGTCTCGTCGCCGATGCGCTTCACGGCCACGCCGTCGGCGAACAGGGACACGCGCTCGAGCGTGACCGGGGAACCCGCTTCCCAGGCAGCCTTGAGGCAGGCCGAGCCCTTGGCCTCCACGCCTATGACCTTGACGCTCGGCAGGATCTGCTTGATGTACACGGCGATGCCCGCGGCAAGTCCGCCGCCGCCCACCTGCACGAACACATGGGTGAGACGGCTGTCCTGTTCGAGAAGTTCGCGCGCGATGGTGCCCTGACCGGCGATCACGTCGGAATCGTCATAGGGCGGAATGAGGGTGAGACCTTCTTCCTTCGCAAGACGCATGGATTCGGCGTAGGCCTCGTCGAAGCTGTTGCCGAAGAGCACCACGTTGCCGCCGAAGCGGCGCACCGCGTCCACCTTGATGTCGGGGGTGGTCTTCGGCATGACGATGGTGGCCTTGACGCCGAGTCTTGCGCCGGAAAGGGCGCAGCCCTGGGCATGATTGCCCGCGGAGGCGGCGATGACGCCGCGCTTTTTCGCTTCTTCGGGGAGCTTGGCTATCTTGTTGTACGCGCCGCGCAGCTTGAAGGAGTGCACGGGCTGGAGATCTTCGCGCTTGAGGCTGACGCGGCAGCCCACGCGCTCCGAAAGTTTTTCCATGTATTCGAGCGGAGTCACGCGCGCCACGTCATACACGGGGGAAAGAAGTATTTTGCGCGGATATTCTGCCGGGGTAGGATGTTCGGTGGACATCGGGACAATCTCCTGTGCACGTCTTTGCGGCGTGCCTTTTGTGCGGCTTGTTATGCTTCGCAGGATTTTCCGGGCTTGGGCAGGCTCTGCTCCCGGCGCAGCTGCCGCACATCCTGCAAGGTGCAGCC
>CAJJMX010000042.1 GCA_905192935.1 uncultured Mailhella sp. | reverse complement strand
GGAAAGGGTCAGCATGCCGCCGGTGAGCGCCTTGCCCACGCACATGATGTCGGGCGTGATCCCTGCAAAGTCGCAGGCGAACATGCGTCCCGTGCGTCCGAAGCCCGTGGCTATCTCGTCGGCCATGAGGAGTATGCCGAGCTCGTCGCAGAGCGCGCGCAGAAGACGCAGATATTCGGGATGATAGAACCACATGCCGCCCGCGCCCTGCACCACGGGCTCGACGACCACGGCCGCCGTTTCCCCGGCATGGGCGCGGAGCGCGTCTTCCATGGGCGCGAAGGAGGCCGGATCGAAGGGCGCGTCGAAGTGGCAGGTCGGCCGCTCCACAAAGATCTGCTTCGGCAGCACGCCGGAAAAGAGCGAATGCATGCCCGTCACCGGATCGCACAGGGACATGGCTCCGAGCGTGTCGCCGTGATAGGCGCCGCGAAGCGCCACGAAACGGCGTTTTTCTCCGTGTCCTGCGGCCTGCCAGAACTGCACGGCCATCTTCATGGCCGCTTCCACGGCCACGGAACCGGAATCGGCGAAAAAGAGATGCTCAAGACCCGGCGGCAGCAGCCGGAGAAGACGGCGGCCGAGCTCCACGGCAGGCTCGTGCGTCAGTCCGCCGAACATGACGTGCGAAAGTTTTGCCGCCTGCTTCTGCACCGCGCGCACAAGACGCGCACGGCCGTAGCCGTGCACCCGGCACCACCACGACGACATGCCGTCCACGAGCGCCGTGCCGTCCGAAAGAAAGATCCGCGCGCCCGAAGCGCCGACGACTTCCCTCACGGGCAGAGGATGCATGGCCGACGTGTACGGATGCCACAAGTGCGCCCTGTCGAAGGCAAGAAGCTCCCGGTCGCGGGCCTCCGAATCCCGCTTTTCGGAAAGATGCCGCGCCGCAGGCTCAAGAAGGTCGGCAAGTCTCTCCCACATGCTCTCCTCCGAGGCCGAAAACCCTTCAAGATACGGGATGTCGGCAAGAAGCGGCACGCCCCTCCTCTCTCCTTCCCGGGCAAGACTTTCAGCGTTGTCGGCAAGAATGAGCTTCTCCGCCTCCGCGCTCGTGCCCGCATCGGTATGCGAGGGCGGCACGGCCCGGCAGAGCACCATGCCTGCCGCCGCAAGTCCGGCATGCTCCAGCGCGTCCAGAGAAAGCAGGGCATGATTGAGACAGCCCAGACGATTGGCCACGACGAGGATCACGGGCAGACGAAGACGGCGCATGAGATCGAGCATGCTCTCCTCTTCGTTCAGGGGCACGTAAAGACCGCCCGCGCCTTCAAAAAGCGTCACGCCCTCCTTCGGCGCGGCCCTGAGACATTCCTGCGCCAGCGTCTCCGCCCGGAGAAACGCCCCCTCCATGCGCGCCGCAAGATGGGGCGAACAGGGCACGCGGAAGGCATGAAGCGCCATGCCCCGGCCTCCGGCCTTCTTCCAGAGCGCGACGTCGGGAGCTTCCCGCTCCCCGTCCTTTTCCGTGCAGCCCGTCTGCACGGGCTTCACCGCAAGGGCCGGGACCCCCGTCCGCGCAAGTGCGCGCAGAAGTCCCGCCGTCACCGTGGTCTTGCCCGCGTCGGTGTCCGTGCCGGTCACGAAAAAGGCGTTCACCGCACGACTCCCAGAGTGCGCATCATGGCAAGGTCGGCCTCGAAGGCCGCGCCGGAGGTGGTCAGATAGTCGCCGATCATCAGGCCGTTGGCCCCTGCCGCGTACAGCCAGCTCTGCCACTCGCCGAGCACATGGCTGCGACCTCCGGCAATGAGGATGTCCCGGCAGGGATGCATGATGCGGAAAAGCGCGATGGTGCGCAGCGCCTCCTGCGGCGCAAGACGCGGCATGTGCTCAAGTCTCGTGCCGGGAATGGCGTTCAGGAAGTTGATGGGCACGGAATCCACGCCGAGCTCCGCCAGCGTCCAGGCCAGCTCCGCCCGCTGCTCACGGCTCTCGCCAAGGCCGATGATGCCGCCGGAGCACACCTCCATGCCCGCCGCACGGGCCGCACGCAGGCTCTCCACGTCCCTTTCGTAGGCGTGCGTGGTGCAGATGTTCGGGAAAAAGCTTTCCGCCGTCTCCAGATTGTGATGATAGCGCGTCACGCCCGCTTCCCGGTAGCAGGCCGCACGCTCCGGCGTGAGTATGCCGAGAGATCCGCACACGCTCATGCCCGTTTCCGCAATGATGCGTTCCACGGCCCGGCACAGAGGTTCCACGTCCTTCTCGTCCAGCATGGTGCCGCTCACCACGAGACTGAACCGCCTGACGCCGTGCCTCGCCGCCTCGGCGGCCTTCTGCAGTATGACCTCCTGACTCACAAAGGGATAGACAGGAGCGCCGGTTTCATGATGTGCTGACTGAGCGCAGAACGCACAGTTCTCCGGACAGCGGCCGGACTTGGCGTTCAATATGCCGCAGTTGAAGAAGGCAGAAGAGCGCGCGGCGCGCACCGCGCCCGCCACGGACAGCATGTCCGGCGTGCTCGACTCGGGCAGACGAAGAAAGGCCTCGGCCTCGCTGCGGGAAAGAAGAGGACCGTGTTCGACGGTGGAAAGACGATGGAGAACGGCGTCAAGAAGTGTATCCATGTTCTGATCCTGAATGGGTGATGGGAATACCTTCTTTTATACGCCTGTCTTTTAATGTCAACTTAAAATACATGATGTTTTGGTTGACAATTATGCTCACGAAGGGGGAACGGGCATGACGAGAAACGAAATTCCCATGCGGGACCGGATTCTGGATGCTCTGGCGCAGAACGGCCCGGACGACTGGCTTTCCGGGGAGGCCCTTTCCCGCGGCTTCGGCATAAGCAGGGCCGCCGTGAGCAAGCATGTCATGAGCCTGCGCGACGAGGGCAACATCATAGAATCCGTGCCGCGCCGGGGCTACCGGCTCATATCCCGGGCCGATCCGTGGGCGGGCGACGACGTGCGCGGGAAGCTGCGCACGAAAGTGCTCGGTCAGACGACATGGCTCTGGCTCAAGGAAACGGGTTCCACCAATCAGGTGGCGGCGCTGGAAGCCATGCAGGGCGCGCCGGAGGGGCTCGTCGTGGTGGCGAGGCGTCAGAACGAGGGAAGAGGGAGCCGCGGACACCGCTGGCTGAACCTGCCGGGAAGCCTGTGCTTTTCCGTGCTCACGAAGCCGCGCACCGCGCCGGAACGACTGGAAGAGCTGCCGCGGCTCGCCATGGACGCCGTGGCCGAAGGTGTTCAAAAAAGCTGCGGGCTCACGCTGGAAAAGCGCCTGCCCAACGATCTTTTTCTCAACGGCCGCAAGGTGACGGGCATACTTGTGGAGAGCATGTTCCACAACAGCGACATGCAGTGGGCCGTGGTGGGCATAGGCGTGAACGTGAACGTTCCCTCCGAGGCCGTGCCGACGGAACTTGCGGGCACGGCTTCCTCGCTGTACGCGGAAACCGGCACGGCCTTCAGCGTGAGCAGTCTGCTCAGGCACATTCTGGAGGCGCTGGAAACGCGGTTCACAGGATAGATGCCGCCAAGAACAACCTCCCCTCGGCTTCGTCCCGCCCTGCCCGGGCGCTTCAGAAGATGCAGAAAAGCCCCCGGAGCGGGGGCTTTTCCCTTGCGGCCGTCTCATGCCCGTCCTGTCAAGAGACGGGGCGGACGCCTCAGCAGCAGTATTCGTTTTCGCGTCTGCTCTTCAGCTTTTCGGTAAAGGCCGCGGCAAAAGTGCGGTAGGCTTCGGTATCCATGTTCTTCGCGCCATTCGGACAGTTTCGTATGCAGCGAAAGCAGGCAAGGCAGGTATCGGCAATGGTGACGCAGTCGTCCGCTATGGCGTGCACGGGGCAGGCCCTGACGCACAGTCCGCAGTGCACGCAGGCATCCGACGTGAGGGGACGTAACTTTCCGCCGCTGCCGCCGTCGCGGTAGGGCCGGTTGCCGGGAATGACGAACTCATGCGCGCCTTCGGAAAGCGCGCGCACGGCAAAGGCCCGGTCGGCGGCAAGGTCGGCACTGTCCGGCCGTTCCGTCTGGATCTCGCCGTAGGTGTGACGCCCCACGAGCGCCGCCGCGCCCGCCACGACGAAGCCCTGCTCCCGGGCAAGATCCGCAAGTTCCAGAAGGGCGTCGTCGTAGTGCCTGTTGCCGTAGGTCACCACCGCAAGGCAGCGTGTGCCCTGTCCCCTGATCCCGGCAAGACGGGCGCGGGCCACAGAGGGAATGCGGCCGCCGTAGACGGGCGTGCCAAGAATGACGACATCCTCTTCACCGAAGGTGCGGACGGGGGACTCGTCCACCGTGAGATCCACCACGTCGGTCGCGCCGCCGAAGGGCTCCGCCATGGCCTCAAGGCTCTTTCTTGTATTTCCGGTAGGAGAAAAATAAACGAGAACAATCTTTTTCATAGGTGTCTCCCTGTGCTTGCCGGGCAGGCGCAGACCTGCCCGTCCGTCCACGCTAGCAGACCTTACGCGCCCTTTCAAGACCATCCGTCGCCATCCGGCTTTTTCCCGCAGCAGCGCTTTCGGCGTCCGCGCTCCGGCAGGCGCTCCACAAAGCGCATGACAGAACGCTCCTTTCGTGCGAAAGTGCGGACAGCGTCATGTTTTTACAGGAGATTTTCCATGAGCAGGGTCATCTGCATCACGGGCGTCACGTCCGGCATAGGCAAGGCTGCGGCCGTGCTTTTTGCATCAAGGGGCTGGAAGGTCATAGGCACGGGAAGAAGAAAGGAGCGTCTCGACGAACTTCATGCCGAACTCGGCGCGTCCTTTCTTCCGCTGGCCTTCGACGTGGGCGAGAGAGCGGCCGTTCACGACAGCCTCAGCTCCCTTCCCGACGAGTTCGCCGCCATCGACGTTCTTTTCGCCAACGCCGGCGTCTCCCTCGCCGGAAAGCCCCTGCACGAGGCGGATCTTGACGATGTGGACGCCATGATCCGAACCAACGTCAGCGGCGTGCTCTACTGCTGCCGTGCCGTCATTCCCGGCATGATCCGGCGCGGGCACGGGCATGTGGTGACCACGGGCTCCTACTCCGCCACCTGGCCGAATCCCGGCACCAACGTCTACGCGGCGAGCAAGGCCTTCGTGCGGCTTCTCACCTATGATCTCAAGGAAGACCTTGTGGGCACGCCCATACGCACCACATGCATCATCCCGTCGGTCACGCAGACGGAATTTCCCCTCGCGCGCATGCACGGAGACGCCGCAAGGGCCGCAAGGCACTTTGAGAACCTCGACCCCATCCAGCCTTCCGACATTGCGGAAACGCTCTGGTGGGTCGTGAACGTGCCGGAGCGGATCACCGTCAACGAAATACGGCTTTCCCCCACGAGACAGACCTACGGAGCCTCGCACCTCAACCGGGAGCCGTTCACGACGGTCTGATACTTCTCGGAGTCTCCGCCTGGACTGCGCGCCGCCTCACCTGCGGCGACCGCTGCCGAAGGCGCGCCGCCCTTCCGCGAAGGGCAGGATGACGCGGTCGGCAAGCAGCACGAGAACGACGTTCATCTGCCAGGCAAGGAGCATGCTCATGATCGTATGGGAGAGAAAATGCTCTCCGCGCATCATCTGATAGAGGCCCATGATCCAGCCTGCGGCCAGGGCAAGGATGAGGGCCGCCGCTGCCGCTCTGCGGCCGGGCAGGCAGAAATACAGCATGGTGAGCGCAAAGCCGCCGGAGGCATGGCCTCCGGGAAAGCAGCGGCCGCCGGACACGCCCCCGGACGGCATGAAAACATGCCTGTAGGGAGCATGGCCGCCGAAGATCTCCAGCTGACGCGGGCAGTATACGCCGGTGACGGCCTTGAGAAAGGAGACGAGAAGCGGCGTGAGCGCACAGGAAAGCGCCATGAGGAGCCCTGCGCGAAAAAGGGTCCTGCGGCCGGAACAAAGGCCGTACCCGGCAAGAAGTACGGACAGCACGCCGACAAACGCCACGAATCTTTTGGCGCCGTCGTAAAAAAGCCAGCGCCAGGCCTCATGGAAGGAGGCGTCCACGGTCCATGCGCCGGCAGAGGCGTCGTACCAGCATCTCTGGAGAGTCAGATCAAGACCGGTCCCGCTTTCCAGAAACAGCGTGGCCGCCATGAGAACAAGACAGAGAACGCTCTGCCGGAGCGCCGACGGGCCGGAAAGATTCATGCGTCGTCCTGCCCCGGTTCGAGCGGCAGTTCCATGACCATCATGAGTCCGCCGCCCGGACGGTTCTGCGCCCAGATGCGGCCGTGATGCGCGCGCACCGCGCTCTCGGAAATGGAGAGTCCCATGCCCGTTCCCCCGCTCGCCCGCTGACGCGAGGCGTCCACGCGGAAGAACGGACGGAAAATCTGCTTCAGAGCGCTTTCGGGCACGCCCGGGCCGTCATCCTCCACGCTGAAGCGGCAGACGCCGTGTCCGGACGTGAGACGGACCGTGATCTTTCCGTCGTCGGGAGTGTAGCGAAGGGCGTTTCTGAGCACGTTTTCCACCGCCTGCCTCAGCATCTCGGCGTTGCCGAACAGGGGCAGGCGTTCCGGCAGATGATCCTCCACCTCGCAGCCTCGCACGCTGCCTTCAAAGCGCACGTCCTCCACCACTTCGCGCACAAGAGCCGCCATGTCCAGAGCGCCGAAGGGCCGGATGCCCGCCTCGATGCGGGAGTATTCCAGAATACTGCCTATGAGCGCCTCCATGCGCTCCGTCTCCAGACTGATGCGGTCCAGAAATTCCGGCGGCACATTCTTGCGCCGCAGAAGCTCCACGGACACGGAAAGACGCGTCAAAGGCGACCTGAGCTCATGGGACACCGCGGCGAGCAGTTCCTTTTCCCTGGCGCTCTCCTGCGCTCTCTGCTCGGCCATGGTGTTGAAGGCCCGGGCCAGAAGGCCGAGCTCGTCGTTCCTTGCCGCCATTTCCGGCCCTATGCGCGCCGACTGATCCCCCGCGGCCAGCCGATGGATGACCGACGTGAAATGTCCGATGACCCTTTTCAGAAAGCTTATGAGCACGAAGGCCTCAAGCGCCGCCACGATGAACGTGAACACGACCCAGAGCACCACCTCCTGCGCGGAGGAAAAATCCTGACCGCCGCTCTGGAGCATGTCTCCGGCGACGTACTCGCCGAATTCCCCGAGTATGGCGAAGGAGCCTATGAAAAGGATACCGTAGACATAGATCTTCCGAAACAGAGGCTGCGAGGTCCAGAACTCCGCCACTCGTCCGAAGCATCCCTTCATGCGTGTCCTTCCTTGCGTACGACGTACATGTATCCTGCGCCGCGTATGCTGCGTATGCGCTCCGAGCCGTCGGAATAGGGTCCGAGCTTGCGCCGCACGCGGCTTATCTGCATGTCGAGTCCCCGCTCCATGGGCATGGCCTCGCGGCCGAACACGCAGCGGCTCAGCTCGTCGCGCGAAACCACCTTGCCCGGCGAGGACAGAAGCGCCCGCAGCACGCGGTATTCCTGACCGCTCAGGGAAACTTCCTCGTCGCCCTTCCAGGCCTTCATGGCCCCGTCGTCCAGCCTGAGATCGCCGCCGCTCTCCGCAGGCTCGGGACGGGAACGGCGCATGACCGCCCGTATGCGGGAAAGAAGCTCCCGCGGATTGAAGGGCTTCGGCAGATAGTCGTCCGCCCCGAGATCGAGCCCGCGCACCATGTCGCTGGCGTCTCCCCGGGCCGTGAGCATGATGACGGGAAGCTTTACGAGCTGCGCGTCCCGGCGCATCTCCCGAAGCACCTCAAAGCCGTTCTTCTCCGGCAGCATGACATCAAGAATGACAAGATCCGGCCTGTCCCCGCGCATGGCGGCCAGCCCCGACCGCCCGTCATGGGAAAAGCGGCATGCGATGCCCTCCGGCTGAAAGTAGTCCTCCAGCAGGGCGCAAAGTTCCTTGTCGTCATCAATAATGAGTATCTGAACCATGTTCGTCTCCGCCTTGCACAACGATGCCGCCCGTGCCGGAGCGGCATCCGAAACCTGCCGCCTCCGGGACGGCGCGGACATCCGGTCCGCAATCCCTGTCTCATACCATCCCGCAAGGCGCCACGGCAACGGCGAAAAACGGCGCTGTTACGCTTCGTTACACATCGCTCCGCCATGCCATGTAAAAATTTTATCACGAAAGGCCCTGATTTACGAAAACCCTGTTACCTTTCGTTACACTTCGCCTGAAATCATCCTATTTTTGCCGAAATCACGGTCCGGAACATGCCAAAAGCGTATAATTTATTGAAGAGCAGCGTTCATTTATGCAACCGTTACGCTTTGTTACACCGGACGGGATGCCTGCGCTCCCGTTTAAACCTATAGTCTGTCCGTTATTCCATTTCACAGGAGTGCCCCGCATGTTCCGCTTCAACAATGCCCGCGGCTGCTTTCTCGGCCTTCTTCTGCTGCTCTGGCTGGCCGTGAACGCCATCGTCAGAACCGTGCTCATCGTCATGGCCCACCGTTCTCTGCAAAGTTCCTTCGACTGGCTCTCGGTCACGGGCATCTATCTGCGGGGAGCCGTCAACGATCTGTTCCCGTACTTTCTGCTCACGCTTCCGCTCATGCTTGTCCTCATGCTGAAAAAAAGGCTCTGGGGCGGCCGCGCGGGACGCGTCATCGCCTCGGCGACGTTCTGGGTATACGCCTGCGCCTTTCTTTTCGGCGCCGTGGCCGAGACCCTGTTCTGGAACGAATTTTCCAGCCGCTTCAATTTCATCGCCGTGGACTATCTCATCTATACCACGGAAGTCATGCGGAACATCGCGGAGTCCTACCCCGTCATTCCCCTTGTCTCTGCCGTGGCCGCCTGCGCCGTCGTCGTCACCGTGCTTCTGCTGCGGCCTTTCTGGAAGCGCCTCTCTCTGCCCGCGCCCCGCTCCCCGCGTCTTTTCGCCGTGTGCTTTCTCATGACATGCGCGGCCTTTCTCTACTCGCCCCTCACCTCCGGGGACAGAGTGACGCGCGAGATCTCGGCCAACGGCGTGTGGTCGCTCTTTTCCGCCTACCGGAACAACGAGCTCGATTACCGGGAATTCTACCGCGTGCTCGACGACTCCCGCGCGGCGGCCCTGCTCAGGGAGCATCTTGCGGAGGAAGGAACCATCTTCGTCTCCGAAAGCCGCGACGAGTGGCGGCGCGAGGTGAGCGCCCTGCGGCCGGAATGGAAGCCCAACGTCATCCAGATCGTGGTGGAGAGCCTCGGCAGCAACCTTCTCGGAGAGTACACGCCCAACCTCAACGCCGTGGCGAAGCAGAGCCTTCAGCTGACAAGGCTTATGGCCACGGGAACCCGCACCGTGCGCGGCATAGAGGCCCTCACGCTCTCGCTGCCGCCGACGCCCGGCTCCTCCATCGTGCGCCGTCCCGGCTGCGAGGGACTTTTCTCCACAGGCACCGTGTTCCGGGAAAAGGGCTACGACACCGCCTTCATCTACGGCGGCTACGGCTACTTCGACAACATGAACGCCTTCTTCTCCGGCAACGGCTTCCGCATCGTCGACCGCTCCGACATCCCCGGCGAAAACGTCACCTTCACCAACGCCTGGGGCGTGTGCGACGAAGACCTCTTTCACGCCGCCCTCCGCGACGCGGACGAAAACTTCCGGAAAAAGCAGCCCTTCTATCAGTTCGTGCTCACCACCTCGAACCATCGGCCCTTCACCTATCCCGACGGCAAGGTCGCCATCCCCTCGGGCACGGGCAGAAAAGGCGCGGTCGCCTATACCGACTACGCCATAGGCGAATTTCTGCGCGAGGCCTCCAAAAGACCGTGGTTCTCCGACACCGTGTTCGTCATCTCCGGCGATCACACCTCAAGCGCGGCCGGGCACACCGATCTGCCGCCCGAGCGCTACCACATCCCGGCCCTGATCTACTGTCCCGGCCATATCGCTCCCGCCGAGGTGGACACCCTGTGCAGCCAGGCCGACATCGCGCCCACGCTCTTCGATCTTTTCGGCTGGTCCTACAGGTCGGGCTTCTTCGGCCGCAGCGTGCTGCGCGTAAAGCCGGAAGAGGGCCGCGCCTGGATAAGCACCTATCAGGCCCTCGGCAGGCTCACGCCCGACTCCCTCGTGACCCTCGAACCTCTGAAGACGCCCTCCGCCGAGGCCTGGACCTTCCCGGACGGCACGGGCCAGGCTCTCGACAGGGCCCGGGCCGACGATCTCATACAGCAGGCCGAGGCCGACTATCAGAGCGCCCACGACCTTTTCAGAAGCGGACGCTTGAAAGAGGAGGCCGTTCTGCGCTAAAGAATGTCCCAGCTTCACAGACCCTTTTGCGGGCCGGTTCATCCGGCCCTTTTTTTCATGGTTTTCCTATGGAAAGGACAACGAAAAACATGTGGCTCATTCTTGCTCTTCTCTCCGCGGTCTTTGCGGCCCTCACGTCCATCCTCGCCAAGGTGGGCATCGAAGGCGTGGATTCCAACCTCGGCACCGCCATACGCACGCTCGTGGTCTTCTTCATGGCCGTCGGCATGGTGTATCTGACCGGCGCCAAAGTCAGCCTTGCCGAAATCAGCACCAGGACCTGGGTCTTTCTCGTGCTCTCGGGTCTCGCCACCGGCGCTTCATGGCTGTGCTACTTCAAGGCCCTGCAGATAGGCGACGTTTCCAAGGTCGCTCCCATCGACAAGACGAGCATCATCTTCACCATTATCATGGCGATGATCTTTCTGCATGAAGAGCTTACCCTGAAGGTCGCCGTGGGCGGCGCGCTCATCGCCGCAGGCACCCTCGTCATGGCGCTGTGACGACCGCGCGTCCGGCAAACTCCGGGTTTCCGCCCGGCCCGATCCCGCCGGAGGTTGACTTTTTCCTTCCCGTCGTGGACTATCTCACGAATTATCTTCATCACACCCCTTAAGAAAACGAGGTCTGCGCATGGAGCTTGTCGAAAACATAGTCGCCTTTTTCAACGATATTCTGTGGTCCTACGTCCTTGTGGTCATGCTCATCGCCCTGGGACTCTGGTTCAGCCTGAAGACGAAGTTCGTCCAGCTCAGGATGGTCGGAGAAATGATCCGCCTGCTGAAGGAAGGCACAAGTCACGACGGCGGCCATGCCCACATAAGCTCCTTCCAGGCCTTCTGCATCAGCACCGCCTCCCGCGTGGGCGTGGGCAACATCGCAGGCATAGCCATCGCCATCATGACGGGCGGCCCCGGCGCCATATTCTGGATGTGGGTCATCGCCGTCATAGGCGCGGCCTCAGGATTCACGGAAAGCACGCTCGCCCAGATCTACAAGGTGCGCGATCCCAGCACCTTCGGCTTCCGCGGCGGCCCTCCCTACTACATCCGCAACTGCCTCGGCAGCAGCAAGGCCGCGGCGCTCTTCGCCGTGCTCATCTCCGTGACCTTCGGCCTCT
>CAJJMX010000041.1 GCA_905192935.1 uncultured Mailhella sp. | reverse complement strand
GGCATGAAGGCTCTTGCCTCGGCCACGTATGACGCCGCCGTTCTCGATCTGGGTCTTCCCGGCATGGACGGTCTCGACATCCTGAAACACTGGAGAGCCGACGGTCAGGACATCCCCGTGCTCATTCTTACGGCACGCGACGCCATCAGCCAGCGCGTGGAAGGTCTCAATCTCGGCGCCGACGACTACCTCGGAAAACCCTTCGATCTCGATGAAGTGGCGGCAAGACTGCGCGCCCTCGTGCGCCGCAGGCACGGCGTCACTTCTCATCAGCTTGCGCACGGCCCCGTCAGCTTCGATCCTCAGACACGCACGGTATCCCTGAACGGGCAGCCCGTGACACTGGGGCAGAAGGAAGTCATGCTCGTGGAGCTGCTGCTTCTGAACAGACAGAGCGTCCTTTCCCGCAGCGCCATTGAGGAAAAGCTCTATCCCTGGGGAGAGGAAGTCAGCAGCAATTCCGTGGAAGTGCTCGTGCACCGCATACGACGCAAACTGGGGTCCGGATTCATAAAGACCGTGCACTCCGTAGGCTACACTCTGGGAGACGCCTCATGAAGCCTCACCCTGCCCGGTCGGGCACATGGTTCAGGAGGGCCGGACAAGCCTGCCGTCACGCCGCAGCGGCGTCGGCAGAAACGCTTTCCGGCCTGTTTTTTCATGTTCGGACACATGTCGGACGCCTGTGGAACCACCTTCTCGCCAGGCCTGCCAGCCGCAGAAGCCTCAGACTCAGACTGAGTCTGTTCTTCTCTCTTTTCATGCTTGCGGCATGGCTTGCCGCTGCGCTGTTCACCTGGCACACGTGCAGAAGCTACATCAACGAATTCTTTGACTCCCAGCAGATGGTCGTGGCCAAGACGCTGGCCGTGGCTGATCTTTCGCACGCGCCGAAGAAGCTTCCCAAACTCGGGGAAATGATGCCCGGTGTCAAAAAACGCGGCTTCGGTCAGCAGGAAGACGACGCCATAGCCTTTGCCGTGTTCTCGCCGGACGGTCGACGCCTGCTGGCCGACGGCAAAAAGGGAGGCCGCTTTCCCTTCGAGCCTTCAAGACGCGGCTTCATCGACGAGCCGTTGCGCAACGACGACGATGTGTGGCGTATCCTGTGGATGAACTCCAGAGACGGGAACCATGTCATCGCCGTGGGGCAGGAGCTGGAGTACCGCAGCGACATGGCGCTGGAAATGCTGGGCGGTCAGATGCTTCCCTGGCTCATCCTGCTGCCCGTGCTGCTCGGAGGCCTGTTCCTTCTGCTTACGCGGGAGCTGGCGCCCCTGCGCTCCATGGCTGCCGATCTTCAGTCCCGCGAGCCGGAAGACGACACGCCGCTGAATCTCCAAAAACTGCCCTCCGAGGTCATGCCCATGGCGCAGTCCCTGAACGGGTTCTTTTCCCGTACCGGAGAAATGCTGACACGGGAAAGATCCTTCATTTCCGACGCAGCGCACGAGCTGCGCACGCCTCTTGCCGGACTGCGCATTCAGGCGCAGGTGGCGGCTCAGCCCGGCATGCCCGCTGAAACAAGGAATGAGGCCCTCTCCTTTCTCCGCCAGGGCATAGACCGCTGCTCGCGGCTCATCGATCAGCTGCTGGCGCTCTCCCGCCTTGAATCCTCGCAAAGTTCCGGCAGGACCGCTTTCCCCGAAGGACTGTCCCTTTCCATGGTCAGCTGGAACGAGCTTCTGGCACAGGCCCTGCCGTCCTACAGTCCGAGACTGGAGCAGGCAAACATCCGTCTCGAATCCAGGATATCCTCACTCAGCGCCTCGGTGGAAGGCAACCCGGCTCTGCTTGCCATGCTCTTGCGCAATCTGCTCGAAAACGCCACGGCCTACACCACGGAAGGCGGCCTCATACGGGTGACGCTGGAACAGCGCCGCCTCACCGTACAGAACGACTGCGCCTGTCTGCCGGAGGAAAGCGTGCGCAGACTGGGAGAGCGCTTTTTCCGTCCTCCCGGACAGGAAAAGACAGGCAGCGGACTCGGCATATCCATTGTCAGACGCATTGTCGCCATTCACGGCTTCCACCTGAGCCTCGGCATGGAAAAGAACGACCCGGATTTTTCCGAATGTTCTTTTAAAGTCACGCTCAGCTGGTAACGAACCGGGCTCCGCACGTATGTCATCCGTGCGGAGCAGAGATTCCGGCAAGTTTTGCCGGTCCGAAAGCGCCGCTTCGCCGTCAAGGCGGGCGGCGCTTTTCCGTCTCTTCCCGTAGTTGGCGGCAGGATGAACCTTCCGTCATGACGAACATGTCATCGACATCTCACAGGCTGCCCGGCCGATGGCCGCACGCCGATGTTCCGCAGCACTGCCCACTCTTCCCCGACACTACCGCGGGCAGAAAATCCTGCGAGGAAAAACGCCTTTTCCTTCCCGGCCACGCTCCGAAAGAACAGGAAAACCTACTTCTGCACAGGCAGATCGGCAGGATTGCCCGCACTGTCGGGGCCGCAGTCCTCCCGAAGAATCCTTATGAGTGCCGCGGCCTGCGGAGTCAGATGCTTGTGCCTGCGTATCAGAAGACCGTAGTGGACCACGGGCAGAAAGGCCTCCAGAGAGTAAAGCTTGAAGGGACTCGGCTTGATGTTGAACGAGCTTGACGTGATGCTCATCTCATCCATGATGGCCACGCCCACGCCGCGGAGCACATACTGCAGCATGAGGAAGTTGCTGTTGACGCAAATGGCGTTCTTCTTGATGTACGGTTCCGTTACGGCGTTGGATCCGAAATAGGGATCTCCCTTGTCATCCATCTGTTCCGAAAGAAACGACACGAAGGGCAGGCGTTCCAGATCCTTGAGTCCGGGCTTCTCGGGAAGGCCGTAGTCGTTGTCCCTGCGGGCGACAAGAAGCGGCCTTGAAAGAAAAAGCTCTTCAAATTCACAGAGTTCAGGCAGAGCCGTCAGTCCCGTGAAACCGAAGTCCACTCTCGAAGACTCCACATCGTCGACGACCTCATAGGGCATGGCGCGCCGTATGAGAATATTCACCTCGGGATGCTCCATGCGGAATGCCGCCACGCAGTCGACAATCTTGCGGGCAATGGGAAGATTGCAGGCGATGGTGATCTCACCCTTCAGCTGTCCCTGCAGATTGCCGACCTCGGACCGGAGGCACTTGAGCGTTTCAAAGGTGGAGATCGTCCAGTCCAGCAGCTTCTTGCCTTCCGGCGTGAGATTCATGCCCTTCTTGTATCTGTCGAACAGCACGGTATTCAGGTCGGACTCCAGCGACTTGAGCTGATAGCTCAGCGTGGACGCGCTGCGGTTCATGAGCACCGACGCCCGGCGTATGCTGCCGGTCTTGGCTATGAAGTAGAAGCCTCGAAGCCACTGGATGAAATCACCGTTCAGTTCTTCAATCATGGCATGCCCCCGACATGAACCTTATGTTCTAATTTTTAGAACGATACTTATTTTTTTTCGATTTTACAAGATGTTATAGCTGTGTTTTTATTCACACAAGGAGGAGCAAGCCATGACAAAGGAAATCGTAAAGTCCGGTACAACCAGGAAAAAGTATTCCGCGGCGATTCCCTGGAACGAGCGCAACCTTCGTTTCAAGCTCGCAGGCGTCATAGGCGTGGCATGGACGATATACATCATCCTGTCCCTGTTCAATGTGTTCTTTTATCTCGGCATCGTCATCTTTCCCATCACGCACAGGGCCATCTGTTCCGGCGCCATAACCTGCCTCGCCCTTCTCATCGTACCGTGGAAGAAGGGCAAGGAGCTGGGAGATCTTTCTCTCATCGACATCCTTCTGGTGCTCATGGCGGCCATAGGCGCAGGATACATCGCGCTCAACGCTTCCACGCTGGTCTATGAATGGAAGGACGCCACCGTGACGCAGATGTGCCTCGGCTTCGCCTTCGGTCTTGCCATCCTTGAAACCGCGCGGCGCGTGGCCGGATGGATCCCGGTGGGACTCATCGTCGCTTCCTTCTTCTACTTTGTGTACAGCGACTATTTTCCCGGATTCATGATGAGCTCAGGCTACAGCTATCCCCGGGCCGTGGCCTGGATGTACCTGAGCGGCGAAGGCATGTGGGGTTCCATACTCGGTACGGTGACCAGCGTGGTGCCCGGATTCATCCTTTTCGGCTCCGTGCTCCGCATCTGCGGTGCCGACGACTTCTTCGGCGATCTGGCTCTTGCCTGCATGGGCAAGTATCGCGGAGGTCCCGCAAAGACGGCCGTGTTCTCTTCCATGCTGTTCGGCTCTCTTTCCGGTTCTCCTGCGGCCAACGTGGCCACGACCGGTCAGATCACCATTCCCATGATGAAGCAGAACGGCTTCAAGCCAGAACTCGCAGGCGCCGTGGAAGCCGTCGCCAGCACGGGCGGTCCCTTCACGCCCCCCATCATGGGGTCGGTATCCTTCCTTATTGCCGACGCTCTCGGCGTGAACTACTGGACGGTATGCGCCTCGGCCTTCCTGCCCGTGGTGGTCTATTACGGCATTCTTCTTTTCCAGATCGACTCCGAAGCCATACGCAACGGCTTTCACGGTCTGCCGGAGGACAAGCTTCCCCAGGCCTGGAGCGTCCTCAAGCGCGGCTGGTACTATCTTGTGCCCCTGGGCGTGCTGATCTTCACGCTTGGCGTGCTCAAGTACTCCGCACAGACCAGCATTCTCTATACCATCATAGCGCTCATCATCTGCAGCTTCTTTTCCGAGCGTACCCGGCTCACGCCGAAGCGCATCCGGGAAATTCTTGACGACACTGCCGCCGGCATGATCATGGTCATCCCGCTGTGCACCGGCATCGGCATCCTGGTCGGCGCCCTGAATATTTCCGGTCTGGGCAACGGTCTGGCCGGCGAACTTGCCGACATCGCCGGCAACAGCCGCTTCATGCTTCTTGCCATGACGGCCATTGCCATCTTCATCATGGGCATGGGCATGACGGCCCTGGCCTGCTACCTGCTCGCCGTGGCTCTGCTGGTTCCCGCCCTCATAGCCGCAGGCGTGCTGCCCATTGCCGCCCACATGTTCCTGTTCTACTACGGAACGCTTTCCTTCATCACCCCGCCCGTGGCCATTGCGGCCTTCGTGGCCGCCGCCATCGCCGACGCCGACGCCACGCGCACGGGACTTCTGGCCACACGCCTCGGCATTTCCGCCTTCTTCCTGCCCTGGTTCTTCGTGACCAATCCCGGCATCCTCTGGGTCGGAAGCGCCTTCAACATCGCCTTCGACTTCGTGGGCATCTTCGTCAGCCTCATGCTGCTTTCCAGCGCGTTCACGGGCATCATGTTCGCCCCGGTAAACAAGTTCATGCGCGTCGTGTTTGCCGTGCTCGGCGGTCTGTTCGTGGTGCCTTTCCCCACAGAGTTCAACTACGTGCTGGTTCCCATTTCCATCTGCGTGGTCGTCATCTTCTATCTGCGGGGCAGAAAGTCCCCGTCTTCCGAATCCAAGGAAAAATCAGCCCCCGCTGCATGATAATCCCTGCTCAGGCTGAAAAAAGGAGGAGTCTATGCTGTTGTCGAAGTTCTCAGGAAAAAGTCTTGTCGCGGCCGTACTGACCGTCTGCGTGACCGGCAGCTTTGCGTATGCCGCCGATCAGGAAATCGCATGGCCGAGAAAGCTCATCGTGTCCATGGCCACCTCCGGCGGTCCCGCCAACATGACCATGGCGGCCATCGCCCGCGTCATCGAAAAGAATACTCCCATCCAGAGGGTCATCGTTCAGCCCATAGGCGGCATCAACAACTTCGCTCCCATGATGGAGAAGGGCGAAGTGGACATGGCCATTCACAGCGGCGCCGATGTCATGAGCCACATGGCGGGGCTGGAGGAAGGACGCATGGAATTCATGCGCACCCTGCTTCCCGCCAGCACGCAGGCCTTCGTATGTCTGACCACGCCCGACAAGGACATCAAAAATCTGGCCGATCTCAAGGGAAAGGTGGTGTACTCCCGCAATCCCGGCAACACCATGTTCGATCCTGTCGTGCGCGCCCTGCTCGCCGGAGCAGGCCTCAAGGAATCCGACCTCAAGGCCAATCTGACCAAGGCCAACAATACCGTGGCCGTGGCCGACGTGGTGGAAGACCGTGCGGACGCTCTCATCATGCCTGCCATGACCAACGTCGTCATGGAACTTCGTCAGGCCAAGGACGAATGTCTGTTCATCACCCCCACCGACGAGCAGCTGCCCGCCGTGAAGTCCGCCATGCCTCCGGGATACTACTTCGACACGCTGCCCGCGGGTTCCCGCAACTACGGAAACACCACTGAGGTCAAGAACGCCCCCATCTATCGCTCCGTTATTCTGGTGAACAAGAAGATGCCCAAGCAGATGGCCGGGGAACTGGTCAAGGTCATCATGGAACACCGCGACGAATGGGTCAACGTGCACGGCCAGGCCGTCGACTGGGGCGTCATGTCCCTCGGTCTGCCCCCCATGCATGAAGGCGCCAGAGAATACTTTGAAAGCAAGGGTCTCATCACTGACGAGCAAAAGGCGGAACAGGACAAGTTCTTGTCCATGCTTTCCGCCCAGGAGTAAGGCATCATGGAAGAAAAAAAATTCACCGTTGAATGGCATGACACCGACTTTCTCTGCGTGGGCGGAGGCATCGCCGGACTCATGGCCGCCATCAACGCAGGCTCCCATGGCATGGACTGCGTCGTGCTGGACAAGGCCGATACGCGCCGCAGCGGCAGCGGCGGCCTGGGCAACGACCACTTCATCTGCTACATCCCGGAAATTCACGGGGACTACGCCACCTTCATCAGCGACATCCTGAAGCTTCAGAACGGCGACAGACTTCGCCAGATGGGGCCGGAATGGGCCAAAGCCTTCTTCATGAAGACCGGCGACATCGTCCGCATGTGGGATGAATGGGGCATTTCTATGAAGCACAACGGCGAATACTACTTCGCCGGACATGCCGTGCCCGGTCGTACCCGCGCCTTTCTGAAGTACAACGGCATCGATCAGAAAGTCATACTCACGAAGCAGGCAAAGAAAAACGGCGTCAAGATCCATAATCGCGCCATGGGCTACGAGATCCTGCTTGACGATCAGGGACGCGCCGCCGGCGTGTTCGCCATAGATACCCGTGAATACAAGGCCTATGTCTACCGGGCCAAGGCCATATGTCTCGGCACCGGAGCACCCAACGGCGTTTTTCCCAACGCCAACCGGGGCGCCTGGGCCATGCGCACCAATCCTCTCAATCTGACCGGCGACGGCAGGGCCATGGCCTACCGGGCCGGAGCCGAGCTGTGCAACATGGAAATGCCCGGCCTGCATGCCGGCGTGAAATACTTCTGCCGCAACGGTCAGGCCACCTGGGAAGGCGTGCTTCGCGACTGTCACGGCGACCCCATAGGGCCCTTCCTCACCAAGCCCAACCCCCTCTACGGCGACATCACCATGGAGGTCAACAAGCGTCACATTGAAAGCTATACCAGAACCGCCCGTTCTCCCGTGTACATGGACATGACCGGTCTTACCCGGGATCAGCTGAATCTCATGGAGCACTGGCTGCGTCAGGAAGGCAACTCCACTCTGCTGCGCCACTTCAAGCAGGAAGGCATCGACATGATCGACACCGCCGTGGAGTTCTCCACCTACGTGCTGAAACTTCCCATATCGAGCGGCATCGCCTTCAACGGCAGATCGGAAACATGCGTACCCGGCCTGTACGCCGCCGGCGATGAAGGATACGGCGGCATTTCCGGTGCAGCCGTGACCGGCTGGTGGGCCGCCGATTCCGCCAGAGAATACGTGGAGGACAAGAAGTTCGCCGACGCCTCACAGCTTCAGTCCAAGGTGGATGAATGTCTGAAGCTCGTGGAAGAGCTGTGCCACCGTGAAAACGGCGCACACTGGCTGGAAGCCAAGATGGCCATGGAAAACATTGCCTGGGACTACTGCGGCGAACTGCGTTCCCATCCCATGATGGAAGCCGGTCTTGCTCATCTGCGCCGCGTGCATGCCCGTGCCAGAGATACGCTGCGCGCGGAAAATCCGCACGAGCTCACGTACTGCCTCGGAATGCTCAATCTCTTCGAGCTTGCCGAAGTCATGTTCCTCATGGCGGATGAACGCAAGGAAAGCCGCGGTCAGCATCGCCGCGTCGACTATCCGCTGCAGAACCTCATGCTGGACGGAAAGCGTCACTTCATTCGTAAAAACGGCGATGAAGCCGTCATGTCCTGGAGATAAGATATGCCTCCCGTAATCAACAAAGACAAGTGTATCCGGTGCGGACAGTGCGTTGAAGTCTGCCCCATGGATGTTTTCTACGGCTCGAAGAAGGGAGAATTTCCCATAGTCCGGTATCCCGACGAATGCTGGCATGCGGAGGCGTGCGCTCTTCAGTGCCCCATGGACGCCATTGATTTCCGCATTCCGCTGTCCATCATGGTCCCGTTCCGCAAACTTCCGCATCATGAAGAAGCCTAGCCGTCACCAGGGAGTACTGTCATGAAGAAAATCACCACCGTCATTCTGGCCGCCGGAATGTTCCTTGCCGCAGCGTCCCCCGCTTCCGCCGTCGACGTGAAGATGGACGGAGAATACGCATTCCAGCTCTATATGGGTGAAAAGCTCTCCAGCGGCAACAACTTCGACATGATCGGCCAGCGCCTTCGTCTCGGCATGACCTTCACCGCCGACGACAACCTCTACGGTTACTTCCAGGTTCAGGTCGGTACCGCCGCCAACAGCACCGCCACCTACGACTGGGGCGCCGACACCACGGGCAACAGTGCCAGGATCGGCATGCGTCAGGCCTACATAGACTGGAAGATTCCCCACACCTCCGTCAGGGTCCGCATGGGGCGCCAGCTTATCGCCCTTCCCATGGATGCCTTTGGCAAAAGCACCATCATGCAGGGATGGTCGGGACGTGACGGCATCACCATGACCACGCCCGTGACCGACTGGCTCAATCTGACGGCGTTCTGGATGCGCGGAGCCTACGACGACGCTGACAGCGGCAACGACACGTCCCTGTCCGAAAAGTCCGACTACTTCGCTCTGATGAGCGCCTTCAAATTCGACGGCATCGCCTTCACGCCCTATGTGATGTACGGCTCTCTCGACCGGGGCGCTTCCGTTTCCGCTTCCAGCGACGCCAATACCTACTTCGATGACAAGACCAAGATCGGCGCTTCCGGAAACGCCTTCTGGGTGGGCTCCAACTTCGTCTTGAGCTACTTCGATCCCTTCGTGCTGAAGATCTCCGGTGCCTACGGCACCATCAATTACAAGGGAGACACGCTCAAAGGCGGCAACATGAACGACCGCGAAGGCTGGTACGTTCAGGCCAGGGCGTCCTACAAGACGGCCTACGGCACTCCCGTTCTTGGCGCCTGGTACGGCTCCGGCGACGACAGCGACGCCCAGTATGCGCGCCAGGGATGGATTCCCACCAACGTCGGCCGATTCCATCCCACCTTCGGCTACTTTGCCGGCAACAACTATCCGTACAACTCCCGCCGCAACAACATCGGCGGCACCTGCGGCGTTCAGGCCGGCATAGAAGAAGTCTCCTTCCTGGACGACCTGACCCACAAGTTCACCGTGTCATACATCAGGGGCACCAACAGCGACGCACAGGCTGCGTCCATGACGCCTGAAAACTATCTGACCACCGGCGACTCTCTTGTGGAATTCGACCTGGCAACCACCTACAAGATCTACAAGAACCTGTCGACCGTGCTCGAACTTGCCTACATCATCAACGACTTCGACAAAAGCGACCATCACGCCTATGCCGCCTCGCACGAAATGGACAAGGACGGCTGGAGCGCCTCGCTTCTGCTGCTTTACAAGTTCTAATTCACCACGGGCCCATTCCGCAGCCTGAGCCCCGGTGATACGGGAGAGGATGTTCACTTCATCCTCTCCCGTTTTTTATTCCCGCATCTTCAGGCCGGACGTGCCCTGCATCTTCGGCCACCGGACGTGCCCGCTCCGCAGGCTCTTCCACCATGGCCGTGCAGTTTCTGAACATCCGACCTGCCGAGCCCCATCTGTCCGGGTTTCTCTTCTACAGGACAGACAACCCGCTTGACTCTTCCTGAAAGGCCGCCATCACGACGCTTCGTCGTCTTTTTTCCGTACGGACGGCATGCGCTTTCACCGGGAGCGGCCCCAGGCCCGGAACGAATCGGAAAGCTACTGCGGACTCAAGAAAACCTATCTTTCAAAATGTAACTTAATATTATTTTTGACATCACAGCCTAAAGCGCTATGATAGAAAATTGATATTCACATAGAAAAAAAACAGCTCTCTTTGATAAAAATATGGATGTGCCATCATATACAGCGAATATATCCATCATATATTTGATTTGATATCTTTAATGCACAAATTTTCTCATTCAAAACAAAAAATAATATAAAATCTGAAATATCAAAGCAGAAAAAATATCTGGATCATATATCCGATCAGTTACGACAGAGGTATTAAACGGAATCCCACTCTGGGAACCGTCTTGAGAATGGGCTTGTTCCGTTTTTCAAGATGGCTCCGCAGAATGTGTATGTAGGTACGAAGCGCATCGCTGTTGGGAGGTGCATCACCGTAAAGCTCATTTTGCAGTTCATGACGACTGACGATATTGGGGGCAGCCTTCATCAGGCGAGCCAGGAGAGTGAACGCCATGGGCGGCAGATGCATATGCATGCCGTCGCACATGACGGTATGTGTCTGGGAATCAAGCTCTATGCCCTCCCAGCTCAGACGGGAGGAGGACAGATGCGCCTTGGAAAGACGTATGGAGGCAAGAATGCGGGCCTCGAGCTCGAGCATGTGAACAGGATTCGTCACGATGTCATCGGCTCCGCTGTTCAGATAGCGGGGCAGATGCTCAAGAGTGTTTTCAGGAACCAGCAGAATGACAGGGCTGTTCAGGCCCTCCATTCTGAGACACGTATAGAGGGGAATTCCATTCTGATCCGTAAACAGAGCGTCCATGACAAGGGCGTCATAGGCAGACGTCTTCAGGCAATTGCGTACCTCGTCGCAGTCTGCGGCGCTGTCGAGCTGATAGCCCATGGGCTCCAGATATGCAAAAATCTTCTTCATTGCCAGCATATCGGAAGTAGCAACCAGCAAATGGAGATCAGGAACGGAAAGCTGTTTTTTCAGGCTGTATAGCATAAGCAGCTCTCTGACAGGCTTTTATTTGACAGAAACAGGAGAAAAAAAACAGGGCTTCCGAAAAAAAATAAAACATGAATCAGATGCAGCGTGTCGTTTCTGCGGACAGTTGCATAAAACTCTAGTGGCACACTAGGATATAGCCTAGTATTCGTCAAGCTTTTCCCGATTTGCGAATCTGACTTCCGGAGGACATATGTCTATCATC
>CAJJMX010000040.1 GCA_905192935.1 uncultured Mailhella sp. | reverse complement strand
AAAGCCTTACAGGCGCATAAGAGGAACCACCGGCTATGCCGGTGGGGCCCCTTTTGTGTCCCCAGAAGAGAGACGCCCCTCTAGGAGGCGGCGTCATGCATGGCGGCGTCCTTTGCCGCAGCTCTGGCCAGCGCCTTTCTTGCCCGCTTGTTCGGATGGGCGGCCGCGGCTTCCTTTTTGAGGCGACGTTCCTCGGCCTCTTTTGCCAGTCTTGCCGCCCTTTCCGCCTTTTGCGCGGCCTTTTTTCTTTCCGCCTCCTGATGCTGCAGGAGCGCTTCCTTCATGCTCAGTATGCAGCCGCACCACTTCTGACGATAGAGTCCGAGCTCTTTCGACATGGCGATGCCGTCCCACCACCAGGGCCGGAAGTCCCGGTAGAGAAACGCGGCCCCTGTTTCGAGGGAGGCGCGCGTCGCTTCTTCCGCAATGGCGTCATGCTGCTGGTAGCGTGAGTAGAGCAGGCTCGTGGTGAAGGCGTCGAATCCCTGCTTTCGGGCAAGAGCTGCCGTGCGTTCCATGCGCGGACGGTAGCAGAGACGGCAGCGCTCTTTCTGCTGAAGACTGCCGTTCAGGTTCCGCACCCAGAGCCCGGGATTGACGGGGCTTCCCTCTTCCAGAAAAGGCACGTTCAGACGGCTTGCCGCTTCACGTGCGGCATCACGTCTTTTCCGCCATTCGTCCGCAGGATGGATGTTCGGATTGAAGAAATAGACCGTGGGTTCCCAGCCCTCGTCGCGAAGGTGCACGATGGGCATGAGGGAGCAGGGGCCGCAGCAGACATGGAGAAGAAGGCGGGGCATGGGCAGAAAACCTTGTCCGGGTTACCGTTGAAGAGCGATGGACCTGCGGCCCGTTGTAACGCGAAGAGGCGCGGGGAGCCAGCCGTTTTTGGGGGAGAAATCCGGCAGAAGGCGAGAGCGCGGCGCGCTGCGGCCGGAGGAGGACGGAGCGGCCGGGGAAGCCGGACGCCGCCGTCCTTCGGCATGGCGCCTGAGGACGGATCGGGAGACAGTCATGCCCGGAGTCGTTTTCGTCTGCCGGATGAGCGGATGCCGGGAACAAAAAAGGCGGCCGGAGCCGCCCTTTTCAGGAAAAAGGTGAAAATCAGCGGTTGTACTCGCGGGATATCTTGAAGAGCACGGGGCTGAGCAGCAGCAGGCCGATGAGGTTGGGCACGGCCATGAGGGCGTTGAGCACGTCGGCGATGTCCCAGACGAGATCGAGCGTCATGAGCGCGCCTATGGGCACCACGCACACGAAGATGATGCGGAAGGGCTTGAGGGCCTTGTCTCCGAGCAGGTAGATCCAGCAGCGCTCGGAGTACACGCACCAGCCGAGAATGGTGGAGAAGGCGAACATGGCGAGGCATACGGACACCATGACGGAGCCTATGCCGGGCAGGGCGGACTCAAAGGCTGCGGCCGTGAGAGGAGCGCCGGAAAGCGCGCCTTCCACGTTCCAGAGACCGGAGCAGAGGATGGTGAGGCCCGTCATGGTGCAGACGATGATGGTGTCGATGAACGGTCCGAGCATGCCCACATAGCCCATGGCCACGTGGTCGTCGGTGGTTGCCGTGGCGTGGGCCATGGCTGCGGAGCCGAGGCCCGCCTCGTTGGAGAATATGCCGCGCGCCACGCCCATCTGCAGGGCGAGCATGACGGTGGAACCGGCAAAGCCGCCTGCGGCCGCAGTGCCGGTGAAGGCGTCATGGAAGATCATGGCGAACACGCCGGGCACCTTGTCGATGTTCATGGCGATGACGACAAGGGAACAGATGATGTAGACGATGGACATGAAGGGGACGAGCTTGCTCGACACCGAACCGATGCGGGACACGCCGCCGATGATGACGATGGCGATGAGAATGAACATGACCACGGCGGAGACGACCGGCGGAACGCCGAAGGAGGCGTGCAGGGCGTCGGCTATGGAATGGGACTGCGTCATGTTGCCGATGCCGAAGCCGCAGATGCCTCCGAAGAGCGCGAACAGCGTGCCGAGCCAGGCCCATTTTTTGCCGAGACCGTTTTTGATGTAGTACATGGGGCCGCCCACCACATGACCGGCGGGCGTGACTTCACGGTACTTCTGGGCGAGCACGGTTTCCGCGTACTTGGTGGCCATGCCCACCATGGCGGTGCACCACATCCAGAAGAGGGCTCCCGGGCCGCCCGTGAAGATGGCCGTGGCCACGCCGGCGATGTTGCCCACGCCCACGGTGGCGGCAAGCGCGGTCATGAGAGCCTGAAACGGGGAAAGTTCTCCATGCACGTTGGTATTCTTGGTGCGCCCCTTCCAGGTAAGGCGGAAGCCTTCCTCGAGGCGTGTCCAGGGCAGGAATCTCAGCCCGAAGGTAAGATAGAGGCCTGTTCCAAGAATGAGAGCCATCATGACCGGGCCCCAGACATAGCCGTCCAGGACCTTGATGAATTGGGAGAACTCTTCCATATCGTCAACTCCTCGCCCCAGTTCATGTTGTGAGAGCATGTCAGGCAGGTCTCTCTGGACGCTGCTCCGCCCGTCGGTTTCGCCCGGAACTGGCGTCGGCGATCCGATGTGTATGGGGAAACGGAATATGCTCTTATTTACATTTATGTTGATATCATCGGAAAATCAAATATGGCAAGAAAAAAGATATAACGGGACTTTTTCTGTGAAAAATGGCTCAATTTGTTGATAACAGAGCTTTTTGCGGAGCCGTGCCGAAAGAGTGCGGGAAGGTGCGGAAAAGACAAAAATGTGAAAGTGTTGGATGGTCATGTCTTTGCCGCCGGACAGGCGGCGTCGCGGACTGTTCGCGGGCGTTCTGCCTGTGAAGGGGCTTGCCGGAACGACGAGGGACGGCGGATTTCGGATGCAGGGGAGGGGGCGTTTCTGCGGATGGGGAGGACGAGGGCCTTTTTGGCGTCTTCGCGGCAGGTGCGGCAAGCTTTACAGACGGGGCTCTTGTACCCTAAACCGGAAAAAGAGCGCATATACTGCTTTTTTAAGAGGGGTTGCCGAATATGTTCGATTTTCTCTATGTCAATGTGGTCTGGTTTCTCGCCGGATTCGTCAACGGAGTGACATCCTTCGGCGGCAATCTGTTCGCCGTTCCCCTCATGACTCTGGTGATGGACGCCAAGACGGCCATTATTCTCGGCTGCTTTGTGGGGACGGCCATCACGCTCACCATTGCCGTGTTCTATCATCGCGAGCTTCCGAAGCTCGAGTTCCTGCTTTCGTGTCTCGGCAGCGTGGCGGGGATCCCTCTCGGCATGCTTATTCTGAACGTGGCGCCTGCACGGGTCATCCTTCTTTCCTGCGGGGTCATTCTGCTTCTGTTTCTTGTCTGGCAGGCCGTGGCCGGAAGGTTGCACGGCTCCTTCAGGGTCCCTTTGTGGTGCATCGTGCCCATGAGCGTCGTGTCCGGCATTCTTCTCGGTTCCACCAGCATGGGAGGGCCCATCATCGCCATGTACGCCGTCATGCGCGGCTGGAACAAGGAAGTCACGCTCTCCATGCTGAACACCATGGCCGCGCTGGTCATGATCTGCCTCATGGTTTTTCAGTGGCGAAGCGGGCTGTACACGCCGAAGATCGTGCACATGGCGCTGTGGGCGACGCCGTGCACGGTCGCGGGCGTGCTTCTGAGTATTCCGGTCATACGCCGTCTTGATGCCCGTGTGTTCCGCGTGCTCGTGCTGGGCATGATGGCGTTTTCCACGGTCATGCTTTTCGTGAAGGGACTCACGGCCTGAGGCGGCAGGGGGGCAGCATGCGGAGCCGTCCGGCACGGGAGGATGGCTTCACGAAGGAAGGCCGTACCGGATCCTCTTCCGGTCAGTCGTGTGTTATGTTGAACTTCTTTATTTTCAGATAGAGCGTGCTTCGGGCGACGCCCAGAACGGCGGCCGTCCGGCGTATGTTCCACTGGTTTTCTCTCAGCGTGGTCAGAATGGTTTCCCGCTCCTTGTCCTGGAGCTTGCCCTTCATCTGGATTTTCTCCGGAGTCAGTCCTGAAATATAGGCGGGCAGATCCGCCATGGTGATGTGTTCCGTTTCCGCCACGGCGACGGCCCGCTCCACGCAGTTTTCGAGTTCCCGCACGTTGCCGGGCCAGGCATACATCCTGAGAGCGGTGAGAACGTCGTCGTCGAAGCCGGTCAGATGCTTGTTGAGATCGACGGCAAACTTGGAGAGAAAGGCGCTTGCCAGAAGAATGATGTCGTCTCCTCGTTCCGAAAGGCTGGGAATGTGCAGCACGAAGGCGTTGAGTCTGTAGTAGAGATCCTTGCGGAAGGTGTTGAGTCTCACGGCCTCGCTCAGATTCCTGTTCGTTGCCGCAATGACGCGCACGTCCACATAGGTGGATTTCTTGCCGCCCACCCTTGTGACTTCTCCGTTCTGAAGCAGGCGCAGGAGACTGACCTGGGCTTCCAGGGGCATTTCTCCGATCTCATCGAGGAAAATGGTGCCGCCGTCGGCGAGTTCGAACTTGCCCGGCTTGCCCTGACGTACGGCGCCTGTGAAGGCGCCTTCGTTGTATCCGAACAGTTCCGACTGCACGAGGTTGCGCGGTATGGCGCCGCAGTTGACGACGATGAAGGGGCCGCGGCGTCTTGAGCTGTCGTTGTGGATGGACTGGGCGAAAAGCTCCTTGCCGGTGCCGGAGTCTCCGAGAATAAGCGTGGTGATGTCGCTTTGCGCCGCGTTTTTGCCCATGCGCACGGCATCCTGTATGGCCTCGGACTCTCCGAGGATCTGGTCGAAGGTGTACACGGCCTTGGAGCCGATGGCGCGTGAGGCGAAATCCCGTATCGGGCTGTTCTCCTGAAGTGTGAGCACGCTGCCCTTGTTGGGAAGAGGGGAGAAGGACAGCAGACAGGGAATGCTCTGAATGCCGTTGAGAAAGGTGACTTCCCTGTGCTGGAACGGCGTTTTCTGATTGAGCTCCGAGACTATGCTGTCCTGCGTGTGGAAGATTCTCCGGAAGTTCTGTCCTTCCGGAGGGCTCGTCAGCTTGAGCATGGCGCAGGCCTTTTTGTTGATGGACTTGATGACGCCGTCGGAGTTCAGAACGACGACGCCTTCATCCAGAGAATCCATGATGGCCAGCTGCTCTTCCAGAAGATCGGTCAGGAATATCTGTTCCGTGATGGCGTGAGCCACGGCCTCCACGAGGCCTCTGGTGTGATAGTAGTGATGGCCTTCGCAGGGAATGGAAATATTGAACACCCCTATGACGCTGCCCCGCGTGTCGTATACCGGGGCGGCCGAACAGTACCAGGCATGCTCTTCCAGACTGTAGTGTTCCGCTCCCACGAGCTCCACGGAGGAGGCCTCGGCAAGGCAGGTGCCGATGCCGTTGGTGCCGCAGACTTCTTCCGTGAGGATGTCTCCCACGACATGGGAGGGCGTGAGATTGCGGCTGTCCTGATAGCAGGAATACAGCACGACGCCGTTTTTGTCGGCAAGCGTGATGGTGCCGTTCAGCATGTCTATGGATTTGAACAGCTTGCCCATGATGGCCGAGGCACTGTTGATGAAGTCCTTGTTGCGCTCAAGGATGGACTGAAGCTGCTGAGGCGGAACGGAAGCTCTCTTCTTGTGATACGGATCGACGTGAAGCTGACGTGAGCGGACCCAGGAGTCGTACACTTTCTGCCTGATGACCGAAAAGTCGACATCTTTTCCCTGCTGAAAGGCCTCCCACTGCTTTTTTATGCTATTTTTGTCAATAATGTAGGATGGCAAGGAGCTGTTCACGAAGGCCTCCCTCGAAAAAATGGTGGAAACATGCACCGGAAAAGCGGGATCTGAGACTTTTTCAAAATGAAATCCGTTGAGACTTGTTGAGCGTAAAATAAAAATTGTATGATATCAATACATGTTTTCAGGTCTTCTGTCCGACTGTTTTGTTTGAAAATAGGACTGTTCCGTTTTTTGTCGTTTTCGGCAGAAGGAAGCGTGACTTTTGGTAATTTATTGAATATATAGGTGAAAAAAGACAAAAACGGATTGATGGACCAGGAGATTTTACAAAAAAGGATTAAACACGCTTCGTCCTAAAATCGGACATGTATTATAACACATGTCCGATTATCATTCAAAAATGTACGATTTTGGCAAATGACGCCGCAACGCGGATGCCGGGATATCAGCCTGTTATCTCCAATGTGCTGAAAATAACATTTTGGCATGATTTTTGCAAAAACGTTAACGGTTCCCGTTGACCGTCGCTTCCGGAAAGGGATTTTCCGGTGACTGGCGAAGTCACGGTTGTGTGCCCGCTCTGCCGTTTCGGCGGCCGGGTGGAATTCATCATTCGTAACATGTCCGGGCTGTATGAGGAAAGTATGATTTCACGACAAACATTGAAACCGGTTGCCACGATCCTGGCGGTAGGACTGGCCATTTTTCAGATCTATTTCACTGCCGGATTCGGCGTGATGGACTCGCAGATGCTCAGGGTCATCCACCTCGGCACTGTGCTTACCCTGGTCTTTATTTACTTTCCTCCCAAGAAGCCGGTGGAAGGTGTCAAGGAAAATCCCCTGTGGCTGCTCCTTGATCTCGTGCTCATATGCGGAGCGTTCTGGTCGGCCTATTTCCTTGTCTCCGACATCGACTACTACCTTGAGCGCATCCGCTACATCGATCCCGTGACGGATATCGAGGCCGTGGCCTCCACGGTGGCGGTCCTTCTGGTGCTTGAGGCGACGCGCCGCGTGGCCGGTCTTCCGCTCGTCATCGTGTCGTGCTGCTTTCTTGCCTACGGCATGTGGGGACAGTACCTGCCGGGGATACTCCGTCACGACGGCGTTTCCTACAAGATGCTCTGCGAGCAGCTGTATCTCGTGACGGAAGGCCTGTACGGCATCCCCCTCGCGGTGTCCTCCACCATGATCTTCGCCTTCGTCATGTTCGGCTGCTTCCTTCAGAATGCCGGTCTGGGACAGGTCTTTCTTGACCTCGCATGCGTGGCCACCCGTCGTTCCAAGGGCGGCCCCGCCAAGGTGTCCATCTTCGCTTCCGCGCTCTTCGGTTCCATTTCCGGTTCCGCCGTCGCCAACGTGTACAGCACCGGCACGTTCACCATTCCGCTCATGAAGCGCGTGGGCTATGCCCCCGCCTTTGCCGGCGCCGTCGAGGCCGTGTCCTCCACGGGCGGTCAGCTCATGCCCCCCGTCATGGGCGCCACGGCCTTCGTCATGGCCGACGTGACCGGCGCAGGCTACATGGCCGTGGCCACGGCCGCGCTTCTGCCTTCCATTCTCTATTATTTCTCGCTGTTCATGATGATCCATTTCGAGGCCGTGAGAAAGAACATCGGCGTCATGCCCGCGGACGAGATCCCCGATGCCCGCAGCGTGTACCGTCGTCTGTACCACATCCTGCCCATCATCATTCTCATCTACTTCCTGGTGTCCGGACGCAGCGTCATTTCCTCGGCCTATCTGGGCACGCTTTCCGTGCTCATCGTGTCGAGCTTCAGCAAGTCCACCCGCTTCAGCTTCCGCAAGCTCGTGGAAACTCTGGAAGGCTCCTCCCGCAATGCGCTCATGATCTCCACCTGCAGCGCCTGCGCCGGCATCATCGTCGCCATGGTGTCCATCACCGGCATCGGCTACAAGTTCATCAGCCTCATCACCGACCTCGGCAGCTACAACATCCTGCTTCTGCTGGTGCTGCTGATGTTCACCTGCTTCGTGCTCGGCATGGGCGTTCCCGCGACTCCCGCCTACATCATTGTGGCCACCCTCGGCGCTCCCGCCCTCATGAAGCTCGGCATCCCCACCCTGGCCGCGCATCTCTTCGTGCTCTACTACGCCATTCTTTCCGAGATCACGCCGCCCGTATGTCTGTCGGCCTACGCAGGAGCATCAATAGCAAAAGCAAATGCCATGGTGACGGGCTGGCGGGCATTTAGGCTCGGCATCGTGGCGTACATCATTCCGTTCATGTTCATTTTCCAGCCGTCGCTGCTGCTCATCGGCGATACGGCCACGGTCGTGCAGTCCATCATTACGGCCATAGTCGGTGTGATAGCTCTGGCCGGCGGAATGCAGGGATACTTCGTGACGGAGAGCCGTCCGCTGGAACGTATTATGCTTATCGGAGCCGGTCTCACGCTTCTGTATCCCGGACTTTATACCGACCTTCTCGGCCTCGGTCTCATTGTCGTCGTGGCCCTTATTGAAATGCCTCGTCGTAAAGCCCTTCGTGCCAGCACGAAGGGAGGAACCCTCTAATACTGGAGAGCTGTTATGAGTTCCATGTTCAAAAAAGTTCTGCTTGCCGCTCTGCTGGTTGCTTCCACCTCAGTTGCGGCTCAGGCTGCGGAATCTCTCCGCATCGTTTCTGCCGCCAACCCCAGCGGCACCTGGTATATCGGCATGGGCGCCGTGGGCAAGGTGTACACGACCATGACTCCCGGCACGGACGTCACCATGCTGCCCGGCGGCGGCGCGACCAACCCGCCGCGCGTGGCTTCCGGAGCCGCCGACCTCGGCGTGGCCGAAAACAGCATCCTGACGGCCTTCAAGAACGGCACCGAACCCTACAAGAAGCCCACCACCAAGGGCATTGCCTCGATCATCAATCTTCAGGACCGCATCAACTATCAGATCGTGTCTCCCGTGGCCTCTCCGGTCAAGGATCTGCGCGACCTCAAGACCATGAAGAACGTGAACGTGGGCGTGGGTTCCACCGGCGGCTCCACGGAAAAGATCTTCCGCAACCTGCTGAAGGAATACGGCATCACCTATGACGACATCCGCGCCAACGGCGGCAAGATCGTGACCAACGGCTTCGACGACATCGCCAACATGGTCAAGGACGGTCAGATCGACGTGTTCGTCTGGATCGGACCCGGTGAAGCCTGGTTCATCGTGGACGTTTCCGGCAGCGTGCCGCTGAAGTTTTTGTCCATCGACCCCGAGATCGCCGAGCGCGCCGCTTCCAAGATGGGCATCCATGTCGGCACCCTTCCCGCCGAATACTACAAGGGCACGGTCGGTCCCAATGTGACGACCTTCTGGGACACCAACGCCATCTTCGTGCGCGACACCCTGAGCGACGAGGCCGCCTATCAGCTGACCAAGTCCATCATCGAGGGCAAGGAAGACATCGCCCGCGCCAATCCTTCCTGGGCTTCCATCGATCCCAAGCTCGGCTGGCAGGGCAACGTGTTCCCTCTGCATCCCGGTGCTGAGAAGTACTACCGCGAACACGGCTACATGAAGTAGGCCTTTTTCTCACCTTTTTCTTCGGGGGGCTTCGGCCCCCGGCCTTTCGCCTTTTCGGGAGTCTGCCCGGCAGGACGAGTGGCCGGAATTTCCGGAATTTCCGGGTGTTCCCGCATTCCTTTTCCACATTTTTCAGGAAGCAGCATTGAGGTTATGTTCATGAATGTTTCTCCATTGTTTCAGCCTGTCGGCATAGGGCCGCTTGTATTGAAGAACCGTTTCGTCATGGCCCCCATGTCCGTTCACATGACGGAAGACGGCAGTGTGACGGACAAGGAGATCGCCTATACGGAACGACGTGCGGCCGGAGGCGTGGCCATGATAATCGTCGGTTCCGTCTGCGTGCGCCCCGACGGCAACTTCGGCGGTCAGCTCTTCATTGAAAACGACGACCGCATCGCGGGGCTGCGTAGTCTGGCGGATGCCGTACACCGTCATGACTGCCTCATTGCTGCGCAGATCCATCATTCGGGACGCGAGACCAACAAGAAGACGTCCGGCTATCAGCCTGTGGCCCCCTCGCCCTTTGAGCCGGAATCCTTTACCGGTGCGCAGGCCGAATACGATCCTCCTCACGTTCTGAGCACGGAAGAAGTGCGGGAGATGGTGGAGTGCTACGCCCAGGGCGTGCACCGCGCCAGGGAAGCCGGCTTCGACATGTGCGAGCTGCACTGCGCGCACGGTTATCTCATCAGCTCTTTCATGTCGCCTCTGACCAACCGCCGCACGGATGAATACGGCGGCTCCTTCCTCGGCAGGATGCGCTTCGTCACGGAGATCATCCGCCGCAGCCGCGAGCTCGTGGGCGAGGAGTATCCCATAAGCTGCCGCATCGTGGGCGACGAGCTGCGCGAAGGCGGCATAGACATGGCCCTTGCCGCCGACATCGCCAGGTATCTCGAGAAGCTCGGCGTGGCGGCCCTGAGCGTGTCGGCCGGCATGTTCCCGTTTGTGCGCACGGTGTCCAACATGTACCATCGCCACGGCGTGAACGCGTATCTTGCGGAAAACGTCCGCGACGCCGTGCATATTCCCGTCTTTGCCGCCGGTCAGCTCGACAGGCCCGAAGTGCAGCTTGAGGTCCTGGAAAAGGGCAAGGCCGACGTGGTGTGCATAGGCCGCACGCTCATTGCCGATCCCGATTATCCGAACAAGCTGCGCGAAAACAGACTGGACGACGTCATATGGTGCATTGCCTGCAACAAGGGCTGTCATGACCGTTCCGCCGGTGACCGCAGCGTGAAGTGCGCGCTCAACGTCATGACCGGACGCGAGACCGATCCCGCCTTTGCGCTGACGAAGGCCGAAAAGCCCGCCCGCGTCATGGTCATAGGCGGCGGTCCTGCCGGCATGCAGGCCGCGGCCGATGCGGCAAGGCGCGGACATGCGGTTTCCCTGTGGGACGACCGCGACATTCTCGGCGGACGTCTCAGACTGGCGGCCGTTCCTCCGCACAAGGACCGCTACGGAGAAGCCTGCGACTATCTGGCCCGCGAGGTGCGCAAGCTGCCTATCGACGTTCATCTTTCCCACAAGGTCACGCTCGACGACGTGAAGGCCGAAAAGCCCGACGCCGTGATCCTTGCCACGGGCAGCGTGCCCTTCGTCCTGCCCGTGAAGGGCATCGATCAGGACTTCGTGGTTCCCGTGGACGAAGTGCTTGCCGGAAAGGCCTCCGTGGGCCGCAGAGTGGCCGTCATCGGCGGCGGCTCCGTGGGTGCGGAAACCGCCCATCTTCTGCTGGAACAGCAGCAGCGGGAAATCTACATTCTGGAAATGCGCGACGGCATAGGCATAGATCTGCCTCAGGATGCCCGCATCTGTCTTCTGCACATCTTTGAGAATTCTCTGTCCATGCACTGCATGACCGGCAGCAGGGTCACCGGCATCGGCGATCATGCCGTCACGCTGGAGCGTGGAGGACGTGAGGAACGTCTGGAAAACATCGACACCGTGGTCATGGCCGTGGGCGCCCGTCCCAATCAGAGCCTGAAGCAGGGCATTGAGGATATGGGCGTGAAGGTGCTCGTCATCGGTGATGCCGAGTCTCCCCGCGACTACGTGAAGGCCATACGCCAGGGCGCCGAGGCCGGACGCGCCGTCTGAGATCCTCTCTTTGTGAGTCCCTGTCCCTTACTTAACAGAACGCGGCCGCAGGGCCGCCCATGATTCAGGAGTCTTTGTATGAAAATCATTGATGCCCGTCTTCCTCCTCCGCTCCAGGACCATCTTCGCTGCACT
>CAJJMX010000039.1 GCA_905192935.1 uncultured Mailhella sp. | reverse complement strand
TGGCCGACCCATGGAAAGCCGATGACTTACGTGAACGTTCGAAAGTAAACAAGGGTGACGATGAGCCCGGGCACGAGATACCAGGTGCTGTCGGCCGCCTCGTTGAACCACATACGGCTCTGCACCACGGCCGAGCCCGTGCCGCTGCCGGAAGAAGCATCACGTCCCTGCCTCTCGAGCGTCGTCTGAACCTGAAGGGAGAGCACCGCGCTCGTGTACTGTCCGATGAGCGTGGCCGTGGTGGAATCCACGCCGTGCAGGATGAGCTGCACCTTGGCGTCGCCCTTCATGAAGCGGCTGTCGAAGTCCCCGGGAGTGCGGATGATGGCGTCCACCTCGCGTTTTCTGAGAAGCTCCTCGGCCTCGTGCATGGAGGAGGCATGGCGGGGGGAAAAATAGGCGGAGCCCCAGAGCCCGGAGAGAAGGTCGCGTGCAAGAGGCGTGTCATGTTCCATGACCACGGCCACGGGAGCGTTCTTCACATCCAGCGAGAGCCCGTAGCCGAAGATCAGGATGAGGATGATGGGCAGAACGAGCCCTATCATGATGCTGCTGGGGTCTCGCGATATCTGCCGGAATTCCTTTATGGTAAGCGCGCCGAGGCGACGCGTGAATCCGTTCATGCGCCCTCCTTTGCCGCAGCGCTGGCGGCACGGGAGCTTTCCACGATGCGTATGAAGGCCTCCTCCATGGTGGGGGCGTTCCCGCCTTGACGTCGCACCTCCCCGGGCGTGCCGAGGGCAAGTACCCGTCCTGCGTCCTGGATGAGCATCCTGTCGCAGTATTCGGCCTCTTCCATGAAGTGCGTGGTGATGATGATGGTGGTGCCTTCGTCCGACAGGCCGGTGATGCGTCGCCAGAACACGCGGCGCGCCAGGGGATCTATGCCGCTCGTGGGTTCGTCGAGGAAAAGTATTTCCGGCCTGTGCAGCATGCCTACGGCCATGGAAAGGCGCTGCTTGAAGCCGCCGGGCATGGCGCCGCTCATGTCGTGCTCATGTCCGGCAAGGTCGAATTCCTCCAGCACCTCGCGGATGCGGCGACGCAGGGCGAAGGGGCCCAGGCCGTACACGCCGCCGAAGAAGCGCAGGTTTTCCAGAACGGAGAGGTTGCTGTACAGGGAGAATTTCTGAGAAACGTAGCCCACGCGGGTGCGGGCCTGCGCGGCGGCCGTGCGCAGATTTTCCCCTGCCACGCGCAGATATCCGCTTGTCGCGGGCAGAAGACCGCAGAGCATGCGGAACGTGGTGGTCTTGCCCGCGCCGTTGGGACCGAGCAGACCGAACACCTCGCCCCGGTACACGGAAAAGGTGGTGCTGGCCACGGCGGTGAAATCGCCGAACTTGCGCACAAGATCGCGCACTTCGATGACGGCTTCCCCGGAGGGCCCGGCATCGGCCGGGGACGAAGGAGAGAAGGGAGCCTTCGCGGACGGCTCCAAAACGGCGGAAACGGATGATTCGGCGTCCGGCTCCGTTCCGGCGTCTTTTATCGTCTTCTGCTCCGGCTCTTCCGCGTCCTTGTGTCTGAGCAGAAGCATGAAACTGTCCTCAAGGCGCGGCGCAAGCTTTGTGCAGTCCTCGGGTCGCAGGCGCAGCGTTCCCGAGGCGGGGGAGAAAAGCTCTTCGGGGATGGATGTTCTGCCGCATTCCGGCGGCAGAACGAAACGGACGTGGTCGCCTTCGGGCACGGCGTCCATGATGAGGGAGGACTGATCGAGAAGCCAGGCCTGAAGATGCCGTGCCTTCATGCCGCCGGGGACGGCCGTGGCATGACAGAGTCCTTCGGTGAGGCTGCGCAGCTTTTCCGGCGTTCCCTGCGCAAGGATGCGCCCTTCGTGCATGACCACCACATCGTCGCAGCGCTCGGCCTCGTCCAGGTAGGCGGTGCTCACGATGACGGAGAGGCGTTCCTGCTGCACCATGCTTGTGATGATGGCCCACAGCTCCCTGCGGGAAAGAGGGTCCACGCCCACGGAGGGTTCGTCAAGCAGCAGAAGCTCCGGCGAGCGCACCAGCGTGCAGGCCAGCGCGAGCTTCTGCTTCATGCCTCCTGAAAGTTTGCCCGCGGGACGCGCCGTGAAGCGCGAAAGGTCGGTCATGTCCAGAAGGCGGGCGAAACGTTCCTTCCGCGTCTGTGCGGGAATGCCGTGCAGGTCGGCGTAAAGGTTCATGTTTTCAAGAACGCTCAGGTCTTCGTAGAGACCGAAGCGCTGCGGCATGTAGCTGATGCGGCTCTGGATTTCCTGAGCATGCCGGACGATGTCGCGCCCGAGCACGAAGAGTTCGCCCGAGGTGGGGGACAGAAGACCGCATATCATGCGCAGAAACGTGGTCTTGCCCGCGCCGTCCGGGCCGACGAAGGCCGTCATGCTTCCGGAGGGGACATCGAGACTGAGCGAAGAGAGCGCCGTGACGGTCGTCTTCCCGGCCGTAAAGGTCTTGCCCAGAGCACGGGCGCTCACCACCAGAGCATCCTTTTCCGGCAGGGGCCGGGCCGTCGGCCGGGCATGGTCATGCATTTCAGTCGTCATGGCGGACTCCCGCCGCATCTTCATGGACGATGACGCTTACCGGCATGCCGAGGCGAAGCCTGTCTTCGGCGTCGTCGGCGATGATGCGCACCTCATAGAGCAGCGAGGTGCGCAGATCCTCGGTCTGCACGCTTTTGGGCGTGAACTCCGCCGTGGGAGAGATGTATCCGACACGACCGGGCACGGGCTCGGGGAAGGAGTCGGTGAGGATGTCGGCCTTCATGCCATGACGTATGTGTCCGAGCTGAGGTTCCGTCACATAGGCGCGCACCCACTTCGGCGTGGTGAGGGAGAGCAGAAACACGGGCGTGGCGGAAGAGGCCATGTCGCCGGGTTCCAGAAGGCGCGAGGATACCACCGCATCCGTGGGGGCGTACAGTTCCCCGAGAGCGATGCTGTGCTGCATGACGGCAAGGGCGGCTCTCGCCGAATCGAGCTGGGCCGCGGCCATGGCGATATCTTCGGCTCTGTAGCCTTCGCGCAGAAGATTGAGGGCATGCGCCGCCTCGTCGCGCTGTCCCTGCGCCACGCGCAGGGAGGTCTCGGCGTTTTCCTTCTCCTGCTGACTCACGGAATTGCCCCGGCGCAGACTGGCCATGCGCGTGTCGTTGCGGCGCGCCTGCTCAAGCGAGGCCTCGGCCGTGCGCAGCGCGGCTTCCGCCCGGGCTATTTCTTCCGGCCGGTTGCCGTTCTTCATCTTGAGCAGATTCTGCTCCTGCGCGGCGATGTCCGCGCGCAGCTTCTCGGCCTGCAGACGGAGGCTCGTCACATCCACGCGGGCGAGAAGCTGTCCCCGCTTCACGCGGTCGCCTTCCTCGGCGAAGAGTTCCGTAAGGCGTCCGCCCTGCTCAAAGGCCAGGGATACCTGCCTGATGTCCACGTTGCCGTACAGTTTGAGACCATCCTGCGGATCGCCGGAAGGAGAAAGGCGCCAGTAAAAAGCGCCTGCGGCTCCGAGAAGAACGACGGCCAGGATGACGATTATCTTTTTCATGGCTGCTCTCTTGTTGCGTGAGAAGAAAGATTTTTTTCTCTTTTTTCACGGTAGGAAGCTTGCCGTAAAAAGTCAAATATAAAGTTCAATTTCATGTTTGAATTTGACGTTTAAGATATTTTGCCGTAGCCTTTGACCATGGAACAGGCATACGCACATCATCAGAGGAAGCGGAGCGCGCCGCGTCGGGACGGGCTTTTCACCCGCGGCACGGTTCTTGAGGCCGCGGGACGGGTCTTTGCCGAACTTGGCTATGAGAAGGCCACCAACCGCGAGATCTGCGAAAGGGCCGGGGTCAACGGTGCGGCCATAAACTATTATTTCGGCGGCAAGGAGGCTCTGTACGAGGAGGTGCTGGTGGAAGCGCACCGGCAGCTCGTGAGCACCGAGGAACTCAATGCCGTCATGGATTCGGGAGGAAGGCCGGAAGAGAAGCTGCGCGCTTTTCTTGAGCTTGCGGTGCGCGCGGCCCGGAAGGCCCCTGAGCTGTGGGGACTTCCCGTGCTTCTGCGCGAGTTGGCGTCTCCGTCGTCCAATCTTCCTGCGCCGCTTGTGGACAGCGTGCTGCCGAAGCTTGGCGTGGTGCGCAGTCTTGTGTGCGAGGTGACCGGCTTTGAGCCCGGTTCGGAAAAGGCGTCGCACGCCGCGGCCATGCTCCTCATGCCCTGCATGTTCCTTGTTCTTTTTCCCGAAAAGATGCAGGCGCTGCTTCTGCCGGGCTTCATGGAAAAGCCGGAGTCCATGGTCGAGTCCATGGTGAGCTATGTCATGGGCGGGCTGAACGCTCTTAAAGCCCGGAAGGAGCAGAAGGGGGACGAGTCGCCGGAGGCATGATTTCCCGCGTTTTCGGGACGGTAGTCCCGGAGCCCGGCATGCATGCGCAGATGCCGGTTTTGTCCCCTGCGGATGGAAGAAAGCCGGCGGCCATGCGCTGATGCGTCATGTCCGCCGGCTTCATGTCGGGGGATGCTGTTATATCGAAAGGCGTTTCGTTGAGGAGGAAGACGGAACGCCTTTTTGGTGTTTAGCGGCAGTATCCGCGTCCCATGCCCTGGCCCATGCCCTGGCCGCGGCCGTAACCGTCATGGCCGTAGCCGTCATGATGGCGGAACTGCGGGAGGGGAAGCCCGGCTTTTTCCAGCTTGGCAAAGAATTCCTCGTTCACGGTACGGATCTGGGTACGCAGCTTGGTGATGTCGGAGGCAAGCTGGCGCAGCTCCACGGGGGTGGCGTTGGGATTGCGGGAGAGGGCGTTCAGGGTCATGCGCTTTTCCATGAGACTGTCGCGCAGGGGAGCGACGGCGGCATAGTGTTCTTCATGGAGCTTGTCGAACTGGGCCTTCTGTTCGTCGGTGAGCTGCGTCATGGCCGGGCAGGAGGCGGGAGCCTGGCAGTTGTAGCCGTAGCGGCCGTGGAAACCGGGGTGAGCCATGGCGGCTACGGGGATGCTGGTGGCGAAGATGACGGCGGCGAGGGAGGTGATGATGGTCTTTCTGGTCATATCGTGTTCCTTGTGAACGGAGCGGTGAAGAAGGGGAAGATGGATGTGGACCACGGGTTCAGTATATAGGCAACGGTTCGTTTTATGTCACGTTTCAAACTGTTTCGCGTTTTCGTGCACGGGGAAAGATAAGGGGGCCGTCAAGGCTCCTGATGCGTGATCCGGGAGGCGTTTCGCCATGCCGCGAAGATACGCGATGCCCGTCCGTGTTGCGCGCGAAGAGAGGCTGATGGCACCCAACGGCGTGCCGATGAAGAGAAGAGTCGTTATAACCTGTTGATAAAAATATTTTTTATTTTCCATGTTCCGTGATGCGGCGTCTTCTGGCCTCTTTTTCGGGAATGTTTCCTTTTCTTTCCGGGGGAGGGAAAATTTTTTCGTATCCGGAAAGCCTGAGGGAAAAATTGTCGTGACAGGGCCCGCAGGCCTCCGGGAGCCGGCCGGGGCGTGATGCTCCGGCCGGGAGAGAATACTTCCCCGTCGTGCTGCCTGGGGGACGGAACGCGGGAGAGGGCGGTCGTGCGGTCGGAGATAGGCATCCGGTCGGGAGCGCTTTTTTTGGGGGGGATGCAAGGTCGCAGGCACGGTAGAGCCTGCAAGGTCTGGAGAAGGCGATTCCTGTCGGGGGAGAGATGCCGCCACATGCCGCTGTTCCGCGTTTTCGGAGCGGATTCAGGAGCACTGCGCAAGGCGCGCATCATGCCGCACCGGGCGCATGGGAGGCGTGTTTGTGAGATGCGTTCCGGAAGGCACGATCTGAAGTGATCCGCATGGGTTAAATGGAGAAAGCCGCCGGCCATGAGCTTTTCTGTCATGTCCGGCGGCTTTGCGGTACAGGAGGAAGAGTAGTGCGGTATCGGGAAGCCTGTGTCCCGTCAGGCGACGGAAGGCTTCTGTCTTTTAGCGGTTATATCCGCGTCCCATGCCGTGCCCATGACCCATGCTGTGGCCGCGGCCGTAACCGTCATGGCCGTATCCGTCATGATGGCGGAACTGAGGGCAGGGCAAACCGGCCTTCTGCATTTCGGCGAAGAATTCGTCGTTCACGGTACGGATTTGCGTGCGCAGCTTGGTGATGTCGGCGGTAAGCTGGCGCAGTTCCACGGGCGTGGCGTTGGGATTGCGGGAGAGGGCGTTCAGGGTCATGCGCTTTTCCATGAGGCTGTCGCGCAGGGGAGCGATGGCGGAGTAGTGCTTTTCGCGCAGCTTGTCGAACTGGGCCTTCTGTTCATCGGTGAGCTGAGCGGCAGCGGGGCAGGAGGCAGGAGTCTGTCCGTAGTAGCCGCAGCCCCCCTGAAAACCGGGGTAGGCCATGGCGGCGACGGGGATGCTGGTGGCGAAGATGACGGCGGCAAGAGCGGTGACGATGGTCTTTCTGGTCATGGCAGGTTCCTTTTGAACGTATGCTGAAGTGCGGGGAGGATTTTGTGGACCACGGGTTCAGTATATAGGCAACAGTTTGTTTTATGTCACGTTTCAAACTGTTTCGAGTTATCTTGCAGACGGAAAGACGGCGACGGCGGCAGACGGGAAAACATGCCGGGTCCGGGGGGCTTTCCGGGCCTTGCGGGCGGAAAGGGAAAACTTCAGCGGAAAGGATGAACGCCTGTCCGGCCTTCTCTGAAAGGTCGAGAAGGACGGATGTTCAGGACAACAGGGGAACATCACAGGGGTTTAATAAAAATTTTCGGGCTGAGGGCACGTTGCCGTCATGTTTCCGTTTCTTTCAGGGCTGCCGAAGAACATTGGGGACGGCGCAGAAAATCGGACGTTCTGGGGGAAAAGAAAAGCGGAGAAGGAGGAGGGACATCCTTCATTCGGCGTCGTGGGAACGTCTTTTTTGAAGATATCCGGCGATCTGCGGACCGGCCATGACGAGAAGCACGGCGGCACAGATGACGGCCACTCCGGCGAAGACGCCTGCGGTGGCGGGTTCGTGGAAGACGAGAATGCCCACGGTGACGGCGGTGACGGGTTCCATGACGCCGAGTATCGAGGTCATGGTCGAGCCTATGCGCTGAATGGCAAGAACAAGGGTGAGATTGGACACCGCCGCCGTGATCACGGCGAGGAGCACGGCAAGGGCCGTTTCTCTCCAGGAATGCAGCCAGACGAAGGTGCCGGAAGCGAGGGCATTGACGAGGGAGACCAGCATGCCGAACAGCAGCACCCAGAAAGTGATGCTGAGTCCTGAAATGCTGCGGATCCTGGCGACGTGGAGGCCGGAGATGTACACGGCGTTGCACAGGGCGGAAATGAGCAGAAGCACTATGCCTTTCGCGCTGACGGTGCCCTCTCCCTCGCCGCCGCTCAGAAGAAATACGCCGAGGACGGCAAGCGCCACGGAAGAGGCGGTGATGAGGGAAGGTTTTTCATGGAAGAACACGATCATGATGAGCATGACCATGAGGGGATAGAGAAACTGAAGCGTGGAGGCCACGCCGCTCGGCAGATAGTGGAAGCCCTGGAACATGAGCAGGGCGGCAAGGGCGTACATGACGCTGAGCACGGCAAGGCGCAGAAGTTCCCCTGCGGGGGCGGCGAGCCTCTCATGACGGAGCGCGGGTATGGGAAAAACGGCCAGCGCGCCGAAGAAGAACCGGTAGAACAGCACACATTCCGCAGACATGCCGTCTTTCAGAAGCGGCAGGCTGAACAGAGGAATGAGACCGAATGCGGCGGAAGAGATAAGCGCGAGAAGAAAGCCCATGGCGGCCTCCGGAAGCGTCGTCTGGAAAAGCATGCGCAAAGAGCCCGGAAGCGTCGGAAGACGGGCGTCGTGCCGGCGCAGGGCGACGCAGAGCGGGGCCGGCGCAGTGCATATAGCATGGAAGGACGGCTCCGTGAAGCGGGCGGAGGCACGAAAGAAGGGAGAGGACCGGAATTTCCCGGCATCTGCATGCGTTTTCCTTCGGCCGGAGACGCCTTCAAGGCGGAGTCGTCCTGTTTTCAGAAGAAGTCTGCGCGGGAGAGCCCCGGCGAAACGGCGGAGTCCGGCCGGACGGGAGGCGTCAGAGCTTCTGCAGGGCGTCCCTGATGGCCTCGGCCTTCTTTTTCCCTATGCCGGGCAGTTCCATGAGGCGGGAGAGGGGAGCGGCCTTCATGTCGGAGACCGAATCGAAGTGTTCCCAGAGAAGCTGCGCCGTCTTCGTGCCTATGCCGGGCAGCTGCCGCAGCTCTCCGCTGAAGGCCTGTTTTGCCCGGGCCTGCCGGTGGCGGCCTATGGAAAAGTCGTGCGCCGCGTCGCGCACCACCTGAAGAAAGAGCAGTTCCGGGCAGCCTTCCCTGAGCGGCAGGGGATTGCTTCGTCCGGGCACGAAGATGCGGTCGGCCACGTTGCCCGCGCGGCGGTCGGCGTGACCGCGCTCGTCTCTGGCCTTGGCTATGCCTGCCAGCAGGAAGGGCAGGCGTCCGTCTTCTGCGGCAAGCTCCTCTTCGAGGATTTTGTGGACGGCGGCAAGCTGACCGCGTCCGCCGTCGATGAGCAGAAGGTCTGGCCAGGGTTCGCCGTGCTCGAGGCGTTTTTTCGCCCACATGGACAGCGCGGCGTAGTCGTCGCCGTCTGCGCCCTCGATGTTCCATACCCGGTAGTCTTCCCTGAGAGGGCGTCCGTCCTCATAGATGACGGCGCCCACCTTGGTGGACTCGCCTCCGGTATGGGAGACGTCGGCACATTCCACGCGGACCACGGGCCTGTCGCAGTGAAAGGCGGCGGCCAGTCTGTCCGCGAGCGGGGCGTCCTTCCTGTTCTTTGCGGACTCCCGGGCATTGCTTCGGGCCATGTCCAGAAGATGGCGTTCCTCCTCGTTCCTCGGCACGGCTATGCGCACCGGGCCGCCGCGAAGTTCGGCAAGCACGGCCTCCAGGACTTCCTGGCCCGTTTCGTCTTCGCCGTCGTCGGATGAGGGAGCGGTACGTCTTTCGTGTTCGGCAAGCAGAGCTTCGGCCTGCTCCATGAGCGACGGAGACGCGGCGGTCCTGTTCTCGGAAGAGGGATGCGCGGAAGCGGCGAGGGTGTCTTCTCCCAGAAAGCATGGCGTGACGCCGCCGTTCACGAGAAAGGGTGAGCCCATGCTTGCCGAGGCGTGCGGGGCGACCAGCGCGCTTTCCGAATCCACGGCAAGAGAAGCGCCCGGGGCTCCCGCCTCCCACGGCAGATACGGCAGCACGATGCGGGGCGGGATGGAACGACCGGCGTGATAGAACTGCCCGAGAAAGCTCCACAGAAGTTCCGAGGCGTCTTCGAGGCCGAGTCCGGGCCAGAAAAAGGTGCTGCGGTCCTGAACGAGACCGTGACGCACGAAGACCACGCCGAGCGCCAGTCCGTCGGGCATGCTCACAAGCCCGACTACGTCCATGTCTCCGCCGCTCTGCAGTACGATGGCCTGTTTTTCCACGGTCTTTTCTATGGCGCGTATCTGGTCGCGCAGCGAGGCCGCCCGCTCGAATTCCAGCGCCTCGGAAGCCTGCTCCATGGCCTTTTTCAGCATGTCCACAAGTTCCGTGGACTTGCCGGACAGAAGCAGGGCCACGCGCTTGGTCATGTCGGCATAGGCTTCGGCCGTGATCTCGCCGGTGCAGGGAGCCGAACACAGATGGATGTGATGATAGAGACAGGGCGTTTCCCTGTTGTGCATGGCCCTGTCGGAGCAGCGGCGCAGAGGAAAGATGCGGTGTATGGTCTTCCAGGTTTCCCTGGCGGCGAGTCCTGCGGTGAACGGACCGAAATATCTTGCGCCGTCGCGTTTTTTCATGCGCCGGACCATTTCCAGTCTGGGGAAGGGCTCCTTCTCCGAAAGCCGGAACATGACGTACTGCTTGTCGTCGCGCAGGCAGATGTTGTAGTGCGGACGGTGCTTCTTGATGAGGCTGGCCTCGAGAAGAAGCGCCTCCTTTTCCGTGGTGGTGGTGAGAAACTCTATGCCCGCCGCACGGGCCGTCATGGCCCGGGTCTTGGCGGTGAGCTGATCCTGGGGACGAAAATAGGAGAGCACCCGCTTGCGTAGATTGCGGGCCTTGCCCACATAGATGATGCGCCCCCCGGCGTCCTTGTAGAGGTAGACGCCGGGGGTCGCGGGAATGCTGGAAGGGGCGGGGCGCTCCATCACGTCTCTAGCCCTGGAAGCGCACGTCGCCCTTGCGGTGATATTCCAGAGACATCTTGTCCCGGACTTCGGGCAGAGGCGTGGGGTAGTCGCCGGTGAAGCAGGCCGTGCAGTAGTGCTCGGGATGCGACACGGACGAGAGCAGACCCTCAAGGGACAGATAATGCAGGGAGTCGAGTCCCAGCATTTCCGCTATCTGCTCGGGCGTGTACTTCGTGGCGATGAGGTCGTTGGGCGAGGGGAAGTCGATGCCGTAGAAGCAGGGGAACTTGATGGGCGGGCTGCTCACGCGAAAATGCACGGCCTTCGCCCCGAGTTCCCGCAGCTTGGCCACGCGGGTGCGGATGGTGGTGCCGCGCACAATGGAGTCGTCCACCACGTAGAGGCTTCTGTTTTCTATCATGGAGCGCACGGGATTGATCTTTACCCGCACGCTGAACTGGCGCATGCTCTGCGAAGGCTGGATGAAGGTGCGGCCCACGTAGTGGTTTCGGATGAGGGCGTGCTCATAGGGTACTCCCGCTTCCTGCGCCACGCCGAGAGAGGCGTAGATGCCCGAGTCCGGGAAGGGAATGACGCATTCGGCGTCGGCCATGGACTCGCGTATGAGATGACGGCCCATGCACTTGCGGCACTGATAGGCGTCCTCACCGAAAATGAGCGAGTCGGGACGGGCGAAGTACACGAGTTCGAAAATGCACTGACGGATGGGCATTTCCTCCTCGCGCAGGCGCACGCTGCGGTACTCGAGCGCGCCCGGCTCCACGATGATCATCTCTCCGGGATTCACTTCGCGCACGTAGTCCGCTTCGAGAAGATCGAAGGCGCAGCTCTCCGAGGCGAACACCCAGGAGCTGCCGAGCTTGGCCATGCTGAGGGGATGGAAGCCGTGAGGATCGCGCACGGCGTAGATGCGTCCCTCGCTCAGGATGAGCAGGCTGTAGGCGCCCTCGACCTTGCGGCAGGCCTGTACGATGGCTTCTTCCAGAGAGCCGCAGGAAAGCGCCCTTGCAATGAGATGCACGAAGATTTCGCTGTCGATGGTGGTCTGGAAGATGCAGCCGTCGTTTTCCAGTTCCCGGCGCAGGGCCGCGGCGTTGGTGAGGTTGCCGTTGTGGGCCAGAGCCAGCTGAACGCCGTTTCTCACGCGCACGAGCAGAGGCTGCGCGTTGCGCAGCTGCGGCTTGCCCGTGGTGGAGTAGCGGACGTGTCCTATGGCCGTTTCTCCGGTGAGATGCCGGAGATCTTCTTCCCTGAACACGTCGGGCACGAGCCCCATGCCGACGTGCAGATGAGAGGTTCCCTCACGCTCATCCCATGAAGCGATGCCCGCGCTTTCCTGGCCGCGATGCTGCAGGGCATACA
>CAJJMX010000038.1 GCA_905192935.1 uncultured Mailhella sp. | reverse complement strand
GAAGCGCTGCCGGAATTTTTTTGAAAGGCGGTCCGGCATTTTCCGAGCTGCCGGTCTTCACAGGTCTTCATTGCCGGGCATCGTCTCCGGGGTCCTGCAAGGAGGAGAGGCGTTTTTCAGCTGAGACGTTTTGAGGTTTATCGCAAGGCGGGAATAAGGGCTGAGAAGGTGAGATTGCTGCACGGCCTGTTTTTTCTGAATAAGGGCGTTTTCCCGCAGGGAAGGAAAAGAGGTCGTGCGTCATGCGGCAGAGCCTTCGGAACTCAGAAGCGGAAGGGGTTCATGCGGCGGCAGTTCTCTCATTTTTAAGCAGGCGGAGCAGCGCGCGTTTTTGGGCCGGCTCCCGGGTCCGTTCAAAGAGTTTCAGAAAAAAGGCCATGGCAGGGGAGCTGGATGACGCTGGTCTCGGCGCGTCGGCAAAACGCCTGCACACGTCGTCCATTTCTCTTTGGCATGCGTTGGGGATGTAGTTGAAATAGAGAGTCTCAAGCGTCAGTTTGTCCCCTTCATAGAGCCTTGTGACCGCATCATAGAAGGTGGCGACTTCTCGGATATCGCAGGAAACTGTTACCATGTCGCGCACGGTGGAATCCTTGATGCCGAACTTTTCAGCCGTTTGCAAAAAGGCAACGATGCCTGCATCCCGGATTGAAATATCTTTCCCGGCGATGCGCAGGATGGTCGTGAGAAGATACGTGAACTGCCGTGTGCGTTCCGGTGTCAGCATGAGTGTACTCCTTGTTTTTTATTGAAAGTGAGAATGAAGAGTTATCGCGTGTTGTCGGCGGACAGGCTTTGCAGGAGTCGTCGCAGAAACGTAAGATCCTCCACTTCAATGATGAGAGGACGAGCTTCCGGCTTGAAGCTGTTCAACAGTCTGTTGGCCGCAACCGGCATTTTTCCTATGAAGATGAAATCAATGGCCAGATCATGCACGTACGGCGGGGAGTTCTGGAGGCGGCGTGCACCTGTTATCTGCAGGAGAGACGGCGCGTATTCCTGCGGCATCTTGCGGCACGGGCGATAGATGCCGGCGGCATAAACCGTGCTTTTATGCAGCAGCGCCTGCATATGGGGGACGATGTTGCCTTCATAGCGGGAGCTGAAGGTTGCCGTTCCGTTTTTTTCCCATATCTGCGGATAATTTTCGTCGAGGGTAGTGAGAATGAACATGATGTTACCGGCGGCTCGGCAGATTTAAAACGGCTTGCTGCTTTTCCATGAAGGTTTGAAGGGCAAGGTCGAATTCGTACAGCTGTTCTATATGTCCGAGCAACTCGTTGCATTCGGCGAACTTTGGATCTTCCATGGGAACAAGATCTTTTCTTGCCGCCGCATATTCCGGCTGTTCATAGATTTTCAGCATGTTGTGACGCATTTCCATGAGCTTCCGGGCGCTTGTCAGGCGCGTCAGTTCTCGAAACGAGGTTTCCACATGGCGGCAATAATCTTTCAGAGCCGCGTGCAGCACCTGATTTCTCGTGCAGTCGAAGCGTTTTGCAAGGTCCTCAAAAATCTGTTTGGAGCTCCGGCTGATGCCGTAGCTTTTTCGAGAGCAGGGCGCATCAGGGAGCATGACAGATGTCTCGTCCGGATTGAAATGAGCGTCGGCATGATGTGCGACTTTGTCGAGAACGCTTCGTATGCTTATCGACAGATACTGAGACAGGTGTTCAAGCATTTCATAGTCGGATGCGGGCAGGGAGAACGTGGTTTTGGTGCGGTCGTCGGATGCGGACTGGCATTTGAATCTCATGGACATAAGACGCTCCTTGTTTGAGAGATTTGCCATAACCCTATCATAAAAAAAGAGACTTGTTTCATGGGGGAAGGCAAGGCCTGCATGGATTCATCTGGAAGATCATTGAATTCTTTTTCGAAAAAATTTTTTATGTGTCGATCTCAGCCGGTCTTGCGATACATCCGCGCCGCGATGCCCTCACCTGTTATTTATTTTTTGTACGCTGTAATATTTTGTTTTTGGTGAGAGAGGCATCGAGCAGGATTTGGTGGGAGTGGAGCACATCCTCCAAGAGAAGAGTTTCGGGAAGACGAATGTAACGTCGGCCTTTTCAGGGACAGGGAATAGTCGTGGTGAGAATCGTCAGGGAGAGTCCTGTCCTTTGTGTCTTCACCGGATATTTTCTTTGGGCGGAGATGTTTTGTCTGATGCGGAAAATGAAGACTCTTTTGCTGGTGACGGCGTTGTCCCCTTTTTTTCTGACAGGAAAGATGATGTTCTTGAAGAAGACAAACTATCAGGAAATTTCCGCAGGGTGTTTTCCGGCCCTTTTCTTTCTCTTTGTATCAGGCCCGAAGGAGAAAACAGAGGCAAAAAGACGTATCTTGCGTTTTCGTCTATAATAACGTACTCTATCTGCTTGTATAAAAATTAGATATTTCGCGCCGTTACCAGGCGAAGACAGAAAAAGTCCGGAGGTTCTGCAGGCTACATGAACGGCAGATCCGCAGGAAGAGCGTGATCCATCCGCCTGTGCGGTCAGGGCTGCCTTTGAGCGTAGCGGCGGCATAAATCACGGTTCCGGAAGGGCAACGGGAGGTTGTATGCTTGCCTATCTTGAAGGGCGGGTGCTGGAGCGCACCGAGAACAGCTGCGTGCTGGTGACGGCCGGCGGCATAGGCTACGAGATTTTTCTGCCGGAGCATGCGCTGGCTCAGCTTCCTGCTCAGGGCGGTACGGCCTCCTTTTATGCGAGTTTCATCGTGCGTGAGGACGCTCAGGAGCTGTTCGGCTTCCCTTCCTGGGATGAGCGTCAGACCTTCAATCTTCTGACCTGCATCAACCGCGTGGGAGCGCGCACGGCTCTTGCCATTCTTTCCCGCTTCCGTCCCGACGATCTGCGCCGCATCGTAGCCGAGGACGATGCGGCGGCGCTCACGCAGGTTTCCGGCATAGGAAAGAAGACGGCGCAGCAGATTTTTCTGGAACTGAAATATAAGCTGAAGGGCGAGGCTTCCGTTTCTCTTGCCGCCGCCGTGGCGGGACGACCTTCCGTATACCGTGACGCGCTTACGGGTCTTGCCAATCTGGGTTATGATGAAGAGACGGCCGGGCAGGTGCTCAGAAAGGTTCTGGAGAACGAACCTGAGCTCGATGTGGGCGAGGCTCTGCGCGCCGCGCTGAAGGCTCTGGCCAGAGGAAAGAAGTAAATGGCAGAATTTGTTCCCAAGAGCATGGCGCAGGACTGCGCCGATGAAAATATCCGTCCGCAGCGGCTGGAAGACTTTATCGGTCAGGAGGAGCTGCGCGCCAATCTCCGCGTGTATCTGAACGCGGCGAAGGAGCGCGGTCAGTCCATGGATCACGTGCTTTTTTACGGTAATCCAGGCCTCGGCAAGACCACGCTTGCCCGCATCATGGCCGCGGAGCTCGGCGTGAATCTTGTGACCACTTCCGGCCCCGTACTGGAGCGGAGCGGCGATCTGGCCGCCATTCTGACCAACCTTTCCCGGCATGACATACTTTTTGTGGATGAAATCCATCGCATGCCCATCAGCGTGGAGGAAGTCCTGTATCCGGCGATGGAGGACTTCACGCTTGACCTCATCATCGGTCAGGGCCCGGCCGCGCGCACGGTGAAACTGGATATCGAGCCGTTTACGCTGGTGGGCGCCACGACAAGGCTCGGACTTCTGTCTTCGCCGCTCAGAGACCGCTTCGGTATCATAAGCAGGCTGGAATTCTATTCTCCGGAGGAACTGGCCCGGGTGGTGCAGCGCTCGGCGCGCATACTCGGTGTGCAGGTTACGGAGGAAGGGGCGCTGGAAATCGGACGCCGTTCCCGCGGAACTCCCCGCATAGCCAACCGTCTGCTCCGTCGTGTGCGCGACTTTGCGGCCGTGTACGGCAAGGGCGTGGTGGACGGAAAACAGGCACGGGCGGCGCTTGAGCGTCTCGATGTGGACGAGGCGGGGCTGGATGAAATGGACCGCAAGATTCTTACCGTGCTCATCGATCACTTCAATGGCGGCCCTGTGGGAGTGAAGACGCTGGCCGTGGCCTGTTCCGAGGAGATACGCACCATCGAGGACATCTATGAGCCGTATCTCATTCAGTGCGGATTTCTGAACCGTACGCCTCGAGGCCGGGTGGCGACGCCCAAGGCCTACAAGCATCTCAATCGACTGTACGGCGGAACCGTGCAGGGCAGTCTGCTCTAGCACGGCGGGCCGTCTTTTCTGCAACACCATCATGCATTTTCGCGCCCTTTCGGGCGTGCGTCGTCTGCCGTGCCCGGCAGACGGGAAGGAGATATTCCATGTCCGAAGTCAAAGCACGCGTAGAGCTTCTGGCGCATACGCCTGAGCCGCTTTCCCTCATTTATGCCGCCTTCCGCCAGTGCTATCACGCCGGAGACGTGGCCGACATGTGGCCGAAGCTGCTTGCCGGAGATATTTCCCGGGAAAAGCAGGCCGCTTTCGTGGAAAGCATCATGGCCTCGGGACATGCCAGTCCCATTGAGCACGTAAGTTTTACCTTTGCCCTTTCCGGCGTGTCGCGTGCGCTTACGCATCAGCTTGTCAGGCATCGCATTGCCAGCTATTCCCAGCAGAGTCAGCGCTATGTGGATGCCTCCGACATGAATTATGTCATGCCTCCTGCCGTTGCGGCCGATCCCAGGGCAAGGGCCCGCTTTCTGAGCTTCATGGAAGAGGTGGGGCGTGCGTACCGCGATATCAAGGAAATGCTCGAAGAGGACGGACGAGGCTCTGCGGCCTGCGAAGACGCACGATTCGTGCTTCCTCAGGCGGCGGCATCCAGTATTGTGGTGACCATGAACTGTCGTACCCTGCTTAATTTTTTTGAACATCGCTGCTGCACCAGAGCGCAGTGGGAGATCCGGGGCGTGGCGCGCACCATGCTCGGTCTTTGCAGGGAAGTGCTTCCGGAGGTCTTCCGTCACGCGGGGGCACGCTGTGAAAGACTCGGATACTGCCCGGAAGGAGAAAAGTTTACCTGCGGGCGTTATCCTCTTCCCGATCGGCGTTGACACCGCGGATGCTTTGTCTGCCAGAAAGGGAAGGTTCTGCCTTCCCTTTTTTGTGCAGTATGGAAAAGGGGAGGCAGGTGTCGGGCAGGGAGACGGCCGCAGAGCTTGCCGGCCGGATATGTTGAGCGACGGGCGTGAACGCCTGCTCCCGGCGATGAGAAGCACGGAAACCGTGATGGAGCGGCATTGTTTTTTCGCGATGTCCGGCGCTCGCGGGTGAAGGGAGAACCTCTCCGTGGCGTCCGTGGGATAAAAGGGCTTTTATGCGCCTTCAGAGGCGTTTTCTGAGCTTTTTGCAGTGTTTGGAAGGGGATGGCTCGGAAGCCGATGAAAGGAAGCCTGAAATGAGCGCTGTCGGCGAAGAGCATGATGGCTCGGCGTCGTTTCGCCTGATTTTTATTTGGCGGCGTGGATGTTGCGGCAGGACCTTGAGGGCGGCGGGATGAAGAGCCCGGGATATCAGGAAAGGGAGAAAATACGCATGGAACATACTTTTGATTTTGGTTCAGCCGCTTTATCGCGATGATATTTAAATATTGAATATAGTTTTCATGCAAAGACATTTGCCTTACGTTGGAAGATATCCGGTAAGCGGTGCGCTTCGGGAAGACTGTGACGGAGGATATGAGCCTGTCGTTCCCGTCCCGCCTTTGCATGAGAGGATATTTCCGTATGAAGAGGAGCCGGTATGAAATTGTCCTGTCGTTATCCTTTTCTGAGGCATTTTTCTGGACAAGAGGCGTTGAGTCCGAGGCTATATATGCTCGAATTTCATTGCGGCACTAGGATAAAATGAGTGCTGGTTCTTTTATTTTTTTTGATGTTCTTTTTTCTTTCATGCATTTGACAGAAGTTTGAATTGCGTTTACATCTGATATATTATTTTCTTACAAGGAGGGCCCTATGGAAGATTATCTCAAGCATGCCATAGAACTGGTCAAGGCACAGGCTTCCGTCCGTGTCATGTCCGAAGATGAAATGGCGGAAATGATTTCTTCGCTGTCCAGCAAGCTGAAGAAACTGGACTGCAGTGAAGAAACCGAGGAAGCTTGCCCCACTGCTGAAGCTCCTGCCATTGATCCCAAACGCTCCATCAAGGAAAAGAGCATTGTCTGCCTTGAATGCGGCAAGACCTTCAAGGTCATTACCAAGAAGCACCTCATTCTCCACGGACTTGATGCCGCCTCCTACCGTGCGAAGTGGGGCTTCAAGAAAGGTACGCCTCTTACCTGCAAGGAACTGCAGCGTGCCCGTCGTCAGAAGATGAAGGACATGAAACTTTGGGAAAAGCGCGCCATGGCTCGTGAAGCGGCGGCGAAGTAGGGCGGCGGCCCATGCATCCATATCATCATTCCTCTTACGGGAAGACCGGCTTTTAACGAAGTCGGCCTTCCTCGGGGGAAGGATGGAAGGCGAGGAAGACGACCTCCTCAGTTTTTTGAGGGGCGGTCGTCGGAGCGGAAAAATTTTTAAAGGGATGGGCACGTCTGGGAAGAGCGTTTCCCGCCATTCCTGATGAATAGCGGCATGAGCCGCTTTTTTATTTTAAAGGCATGGCTGCCGGATTTTCATGGGGCAGGGAATGGAAAGGACTGCTCCCGAACGCGGCCGCACTGTCCGGACAGTGCGGATACGTTCTTCCGGCGACGGGATGTTTTCTCTTGGGATGGCAGAGGCTTTTTCGGATGGTGTTCAGTCGGCGTTCATGATTTTTGCGTCAGAGTCCGGGAAAGGAGAGTTGAAGCGCGTTGCTGCAGAGAACGTCGGGCAAGGTACGTCGGGAGCGAAAACGCCTACTGCAGAAGATCGGCGGCCTTGTCGAGCAGGAAGGAGAGCGCTGAGGCGAGAGCGTGCAGGATGCCTGCCGCAATGTCCCTGATCACGGGAAGGCTGGCTTTGGCGCCTTCTCCCGCGGCCCGGGCCAGCGACTGCGCCACGTCTGCAGAATGTTCCGCAAAGGTTTTTCTGGGGAAAAGGTCCGGGGCAACGGCATGTCCGGCCCTGTTCACGGCCTCGGTGGCCTTGTCTCCGAGAGCCCGTCCTATGGTTTCCAGCTTGTCGAAAAGCTCGTCGAGCTCGTCGGGCGTAAGTCCCATGCGCTGATTGCGTTCTATGACGGGCTGTATTTCCTTTTCAAATATGACGGAGGGCAGCTTGTCCTCAAGTTTTTTCAGCGGGGCGTCGTTTATCTTTCGGGAGGCCGAGGGGGAGACGGGAGTTTCCTGCTGATGCTTCTGGTAGACATAGAAGCAGCAGAGGGCGAGCATAACGATGACGAGCAGTTTCTTCAGCATGGGAGTTCTGAAAAAAAGCCCCGTCTCAGAAGAGGCGGGGCTTTTTTGTTACTTCAGCCGGATTTCTATGTGTACCCCATATTTTTCCTCAAGCGCGGCTATGCGGTCGCGCTTGCGGTTGAGCAGGTACAGGGCGAGTTCCGTATCGCTTTCGTAGGTGAAGGTGGAGGGCTCGGAGGACTTGTCGTTCTTTTTGTTCTTGCCGTTGTCGAGACTGCGGCAGAGCTTGCTCTGCAGATCGCGCAGAGCCTGAAGGGCCTGCCATTCCATGTTGCGGCGCACGCCCGTGCCGTGGCAGTAGGGGCAGGGTTCGCAGGAAATGGAAATGGCCGAGGTCCCGGTACGCTGACGCACGAGCTCCAGCAGGCCGAAGGAACTCATGTGACCGACGTCATGACGGGCGCGATCCTTGCGCATGGCGTTGCGCAGGGTGCGCTCGACTTCCCGGCAATGGTTCTTGTCGCGCATTTCGATGAAGTCGATGACCACCTGACCGCCGATGTCGCGCAGACGCAGATGGCGGGCGATGGCTTCGGCGGCTTCCATGTTGGTACGGAAGACCATGGCTTCGAAGTTGGTCTTGCCCTGGGTCTTGCCGGAGTTGATGTCGATGGCCATGAGCGCTTCGGTCTGGTCGAAGACGAGGCGGCCGCCGGAAGGCAGGACCACTTCGCGGCTCGTCACGGTTTCCAGCTGCTTGAGCAGGTTGAAGCGTTCCCAGAGGCTCTGGCGCTGATCCTTGTGCAGCTTGACGATCTCTCCGGCCCTGTCCGGGAAGATAAGTCTGGCGATGTCTTCCACGCGGGCCTTGGTGGCCTCGTCGTCCGTCCAGATTTCCACGATGTCCTCGGAGAGGTAGTCGCGCACGGAACGGGTGGCAAGGTCGGCTTCCTGGTAGATGAGAGAGGGAGACTTTTCCGTGGGAGCCTTTTTCTGGATGTCCTTCCAGAGCTTTTTCAGATACTGCAGATCCTGCTGAATGCTGGCCTTGCTCGCACCTTCGCTGGCCGTGCGGATGATGACGCCCATGTTTTCACCGGGCTGGATGCCGTTCAGAAGATCCTTGAGGCGGGCCCTTTCTTCGGGGTCCTCCACCTTGCGGGAAACGCCGATCTGTTCCTGACCGGGAGTAAGCACCAGGAAGCGTCCGGCGATGGAGATCCACGTCGTGAGGAAGGCGCCCTTGGAACCAGAAGGTTCCTTGACCACCTGAACCAGCACTTCCTGTCCCACCTTGAGCACTTTCTGGATGGGCGGATACTTGGGGCCGTGCGAGGCGTCGTGCGGTACGAGGTAGTACTCGGGATGCACTTCGTCTATCTGAAGGAAGCCGTTCTTGCCGTTGCCGAAGTTGACGAAGGCCGCCTGAAGATTGGTGTCGATGTTGTTGATGACGCCCTTGTAGATATTGCCCCGGATTTTTACCTGATGGGCCATTTCTACAAAGTATTCGGTGACCTGTCCGTCTTCGGTGATGACGACTTCCACCTGTTCGTCGGGGACGACGCTCACGTACAGAACGCGGCGCGGATGCGGAGCCTCTTCGGTTTCGGTCTTCTTTTCGTTCTTGGCGGCCGCGGTGCGTTCTTCCTTCTGCTGCTTCTTGTTCCTGCGGTTCTGGCGTCCTTCCTTCTGGGCGGAAGGTGCGGGCAGGTCGATGCGGTTGCCGTTGACGGCGGCATCGAGCGCGGCAAGATCTTCCTCGGCCATTTCTCCGGAGGAGAGGGGAAGGGCTACAGGCTGACCGGGAAGCGTGGGCTGCGGGCCGTCCTCTTCGGGAATGAACTCTTCTTCGTGCCGGCCGAGGGCCACGCCGAGCACGCTGTCGTTGAGCATGGCGGCGTTGAAGTCGAAGTCGTCCGGCATGACGGGGACAGGCTGCGAGTTGCGGCGGTTCTTGCGGTTGTTGCGGTTCTTGCGGTTGCCGAAGGGATTGTCGGAAACCATGGACTGAGGCTGATCGTAGAAGCCCTGGGAGTAGGAACCGGACAGGTAGGGAGAAGCGTTGGACACGGGCTGTGCGTCCCGGTTCCTGCGGTTTCTGCGGGACCGGGAATGAGAACGGCCCTCTTCGGGAAACTCGCCGGGATAGGGCAGAATGTTGGTGACGATGCCGTCGTCGGGCCAGAACTGTTCATTCTGCGTTTCTTCGGAGATGTCTGCCGCATCTGCCCGGTTGCCGATGTTGTCGTCGGCCTGAGAAAGGTCGGACGCAGGTTCGTTCTCGGGGCGTCCGGCTTCGACCGTCGGAGCGGAGCGGGGCGTGCTGCGTTTTTTCTCGGCGGCCGTATCGTCGGAGCGGAGCGGGGGAAGCTCTTCCTGGCCTTCCGTGATGACGGACGAAGGAGGAAGCATGTCGTCGAGCACGAGAGCGGAACCTAAGTGAATGACGTTTTCTTCGTCAGCGTCCGTCTTGACGACTTCTCCGGCAGGCGTCGCTTCCGGGGTGCTCTTTCTGGTGCGGTGTGCACGGCGCTTCTTTTCCGCAGGAGCGGGCTGTGCCGCGCCTTCTCCGGCGGCGTCGGTCGAAGCAGGTTCAGAAGGCGTTTCTTCGGTCCTGGCCGTGCTCTTTCTGGTGCGACGCGTCTTCTTGGGCGCGGCATCAGATTCGGCTTCGGCGGGAGCGTCCGTTACGGACGAGGGAGGAAGCATGTCGTCGAGCACAAGCGCAGAGCCGAGATGAATGGTTTTTTCATCGGCGGGCAGGGGTTCCCCGGGCTTTTCATCCTGCGCCTTCCGGGAAGAGACGCGCCGCGTGCGCGTCCTGCGCCCGGCGCTCTTCTGTTCGGACTCCTTGCCTGTTTCCGTGTCGTCCGCCGGCACGTCGGCCGTTTTTTTCGTCGTGCGTCGGCGGGGCTTTTTGGCTTCCGCTTCTTCGTCTGCGGAAAGCTCCTGAGCGTCGGTTTTCCTGCGGGTTCGACGGGCGGTTTTCTTTTCTTCGGCCGGCGCGTCCGCGGCGGCGGTCTTTCTGGTTCGGCGGGGTTTTGCAGTCTTGATTTCTTCAGTGTTCTCTTCGGTAAGAACGGGGTTCTGACTCATGTGATCCTCAAAAATTGTGATGCGACATCAGCCTTCCAGCCGTCGGAGGGCGACTTTTATGCCGGAGCGCGCAAGCGTGAGCAGGGCATAGCCGCCGGCGGAAAAGGCGCCGGGATTGGCAACTATCGTGCGTCCTACGCGCTGTATTCCTGCTGATTCGTGGATGTGCCCGCACAGACATACGGCGGGCTGATATTCCTCTATGAAATCCCGTATGGCGGTCGAACCGACATGGCGGCCTCCGTCGATACGGTCACAAACAGTGTTGTACGGAGGATTGTGGGCTGCCAGCACCAGCTCCCGATAACTGCCGGCGCGGCGGGCCAGATCCTCCAGCCATTCCGAAAAACGTGCCTCTGGAAACTCCGATGGCGTTCCAAAGGGACTGAACGTAGAGCCTCCCACCCCGAGAAGGGCGAGATCCGGGCCCAGTTCCCGCACGCTGCGATGCAGGTTGATGCCGCGCTCCTCGAGCCAGTCGTTGACCTCGGCTCGATCCATGTTGCCTATCTGGGCAAGAATGACGGGATTGACGGCCTGAAAGGCCTCGATCACCGTGCGGGCAGCGGCGACGCCTCCCAGCGTGGTCAGATCGCCGGTGATGATGACGCCGGCCGCCTGTTCCAGTTCGGGTATATCCCTGACACGGCGGATGCAACCGTGGATGTCGCCGAGCACGATCCAGAGACGCCCGGATTCGGTCCGGTCTTCAGCGTCCGCAAGGTCGGCAAAGCGCGTGAGACGCGCCGACGAAGAGCCGCAGCTCGGAATGTACGGAGCTGATTCCGGAACGGGGCTTGGCATTGTAGGGAAAATCCTTTTCCGCTGGAGCGGATGAAAATATCCGCAGAACGTTTCTGCTGCAAGGCAATATAGACTATTTTTTTTCGTTTGACAAAGGGGGAGAGGAGGGCAAATCTATGAAAATGCGCGGCAAGACCCTGTCGGCATGATTTTTATTCGGCATATTGGTATGTTGCACTTTTCTTCAGAAGACCGGAAGGATAATCGTATGGACATGTCCGGCATGAGCAAGAAGGATTTGCGCGTCATTTTGAGAAAAAGACGCGCGGAGCTCTGTCAGGCAGAGACGGGAAAAAGACGAGCCCGTCTCATGCAGGAGCGGCTTCTTGAAAGCAGTTTCTGGCAAAAAAGCCGCCACTTAGAATTATGCGGTATTGCCCTAAGTGTGTACCGAATAACAGAAGCGCCGC
>CAJJMX010000037.1 GCA_905192935.1 uncultured Mailhella sp. | reverse complement strand
GAAATGTTGATGCTCTTTTCCGGGATATGATGCAGCGTGGGCATGAGCAGCGAATCGTGGGTGATGACCACGGCCCGGCTCTCCCCCGGGCTGGGACGCTCTTCCAGCTCCTTTTTGAGTTCCAGAAGCTGCGAGTGCAGATCATACCCCGCGTGGAAGTGGATGACGGGTTCGCGTCCCGTGCCTTCTCCGAGCAGTTCTCCTCCGGCCTTCCAGCGCGCGATCCACTCCCTGTGCTCTGTGCAGCTCCAGTGTCCTGTTCCCGAAAGGATGGCCGGATCGGTGTGCAGACATATCTGCGCGCCGTTTTCCCACAGGTAGCGGAAAAGTCTGTCTTCCGCCCGGGTAAGGCGCACGAATCCCGCAATGATGACGCTTTTTCCCTGAAGCTTGAGAGGAAGGTCCGGGGAGGCTCCGGCAAGCTGGGCGGCGTGCTGGGCGTCGAGGCCCGGCGTGCTCAGACCGCGTTTCCGCAGCGCGGCGCGGTAGTTTGTCTGGATGCGGCTGAGACTTCCGAGCAGCGCGGCCGCGTAGGGAGCCACCATGTCGTCCACATGCAGGAGGTCTTCGGCTTCCACCATGTGTCCGGCGCACTCGTCGAGAAGATGCGCAAGGCGCACGCCCCAGGGATAGAAGCGGGCCATGCCGTCTTCCTCTTCCAGACTGCGGGCAAGCTTCGCAAGCGGCGAGTCCTTCGCTTCTCCGGCGCTCAGCTCCCGCAGACATTCCTTGAGCACGGCCACCTGATCCAGCGTTCCTGCCGGGCGGGGAACGGAACGGGTCCAGCTTTCAAGGCATATCTGCACAAGCTGCCCTGCGTTGACGATGTGCGGCAGAAGCATGGGACGCGTCACTTCCCTGCGGTAGATGTCGAGCAGGTAGCGTTTCGGACGGTTGAGCGGAAACACGATGACCGCCTTGCCGGGATGTCCGTCCGTCATGTCGCGGGCGAGGTCGTGCACGCGCAGCATGAAGTCGTCGTCCCAGGGCACGATCCGGAACGGGCTGAAGGTACGGTTACGGCTGCTCATGGTCGTCTCCGGGAAGAATGGGGAATATTTCGCGGCGGTCGAGATAGACCAGCGTGCCGCGAACCTTCATGCCGCCCGCCTGACGAAGCAGTCTGAGATAGCGGGAAAGCTGAGAAACGTGTTCGGGAAGAGGAAGCTCGCCGGAGCTTCCCGTCTTGTATTCCACGGCGATGAGCTCCTGTCCGTCATCCACGAGCAGATCCACGCGATACTGCCTGCCGTCGGCGTCGAGCAGGGCGTGCTCCGGCGTGCCGAAGGCCAGCCAGTGCGCGGTCTCCGGCTGCATGGCGTACCAGCAGAGAATATCCTCCACTTCCTTCTGCACCCTGTCCTTGTCGGGAACAGGCAGGGGAAATGTGGAAATGCCGCGGGAAGCAGCAAGGGCGGCGTCGCGTCTTGCCGAAGCTTCGCCCACTCCTGAGACCTGAAGACTCTCAAGACAGTGATGCACGAGCGTGCCGCGTCTTTTGGCCGTGAAGGTCCAGTCTTCCAGCGGGCTCCGGAACATGCGCAGGCGGGGAAGCCAGCCCATGGGGCGCCAGCGCTCTTCATCGTCCTCTTCATCCCCGGTTTTTCCGGCAGGGACTTCTTTCGGAAAGTCCCCGGCAGAGAGCGCAGACGGGGTCTTGTCGTCGGACGGAAGACCTCTTTTTTCGGAAACGGCGCAGGCGCTGCCGTCGTCGGAGGGAAGGGCAGTGCTTTTTGTTCTTTTCTCTTCTGGTCCGGGCGCGTCTCCCCACACAAGGACCCCGTCCCGCTCTTCCAGAGAGTTCCGCACATGAGAGAGAAGTTCGTCGAGCATGCGCGGCACGGCGCCTTCGTCCGGGTCGGGCACGAAGAGATGCAGCTCGGACACGGCGCGGGTCATGGCCACATAGATGAGATGCAGCGATTCTCTCGCCGTATTCATGCGGTCTTCAAGCCACGGCCTTCCCATGTCCCGGCACAGCGGCGCGAGAAGTCCCGTGCCGCGGCTGTTCCAGAAGATGGCCTTGTCGTCCGAGGCGCGGCCGAAGGAGAAGTTCAGCCACGGCAGGATGACCACGTCGAATTCCAGGCCCTTGGCCTTGTGTATGGTCATGATGCGCACGGCGTCCATGCTTTCGGGAAGAGGAGCCTTTTCCTGACTGCCGCTCTCGTCCCACAGATCGAGAAAGCCGGAAAGGTCGGACACGCCCTGTTCCTCGGCGCAGAACATGACTTCCAGAAAGCGCCGCACGAAGCCTTCCGATTGCGGGCAGCGCTCCATGACATGCCAGCGTTCCAGCACTTCCATGACCGCGTCGTAGGGCGTGAGCAGTCCGGCATTGTCGTGCAGTGGGGCGAAGACTTCCCGCCAGGCTTCGGGAAAGTCCGAGGCAAACTGCCGTGCCAGCGTTCTTGTCCGTCCTCGCCGTGCCGTCCAGTCGAGAAGAGCGGTCTCATCGAGCTCCCCTCCGTCCGGCGACGGCAGGGGTGGCAAAAGTTCCCGGGAGGTGAGCGCGGAGAAGAAGGCGATGTCGTCATCGGGATCGTTCAGAAAGCGCAGAAGGCTCACGAGTCCGGCGATGACCGGCTGCTCTGCCAGAAGCAGACTTCCCTGCGTGACCACGGGAATGCGTCTGGTCATGAGCCACGAGGCGGCCTTTGCGGCCTGATCGTTGTTGCGCGCCAGAATACAGATGTCTCCCCAGGCGCGGCTTTTGCCGAGCTCTTCCACCATGTCCGGCAGAAGGGCGGAGAGTTCCTCGTCTTCCCGTCCCTTGTCGAGTCCGCGCAGCGTGACCAGTCCTCCCGGCGCGCATTGTTCCGCACTCTGGGAGGCCCGGTCAAAGGCTTCGGCAAGCAGCAGGGCCTGTTTTTCCAGAAGTTCTTCGTCGCCTTCGGCAAGGGGCGAGAGAAGTTTCCTCGCCACTTCCATGCTGCCGAGGGAAGAGAACAGGGCGTTGTTCCAGGCCACGATGCGCTGACGGCTGCGCCAGTTGAAGGGCAGCGTCTCCAGCGTGGGATGATCCACCAGGGCAAGCAGCGGGCCCTGCCTGACAAGCTGATCGAAGAGCGCGGCGTCTCCGCCTCTCCAGCCGTAGATGGCCTGCTTCACGTCGCCGACGATGGTGAGCGAGCCGCCCTTGGAAAGGGCTTCTTCGGCCAGAGGCTGAAGCGCCATCCACTGATCGCGGCTCGTGTCCTGAAATTCGTCGATGAGCATGTGCGTGATGCGCGCGCCGAGGCGGCAGAACAGTTCGTTCACGCCTTCGCTGTCGTCCGCCGCACGGATGGCGAGACGCGGGACCTGCGACGCGGCGATGACGCCGTTTCTGCGTTCATAGGCTTCGAGTCTGGCGTACACCGCCTGCGCAAGCTCGGCAAAGGGCATGAGACGGCGTGCGCCGAGCAGCACCCTGACTTCCCGGATGTCGCTTTGCAGACTCTCGTAGAGCGCATGGAGCGAGAGACTGGCGCAGCCCTTGGAAGCCTTGAGCAGGCAGTCGTCGAAGCTCTCCTTCTGGAACATGGTCGAGTTGAACGGAAGCTTTCCGGCCCGTCCGCCGCACTCTATGCAGTTCGTGAGGGCATTGAGAAGATGTCTGCTTGCCTTGAGCTCTTCCTGCTCGATGCGTGCGCGCATTTCTCTGGCGTCGTTTTCTATGCCGCGCACCACGGCTTCGAGATGGTCTTCCGCCTCTTCCGGCGAGGCCAGATCGCGTATGCTCCAGCCGTCGCCGGAGAGCATGAGGGAAACCATGGAGGTCACGCGCTCGCGTATGCGTTCTCCGGCAAGAAAGCCGTGCGTCTTTTCCGAGCGCAGCATCTGACGGCAGGCGCGGCGGAACAGGGCTCCGAGCAGTTCGTCGTCTCTGGCCTCGAGAGCCAGCTCGTCGAAGATGGGCCCCGTGATGTCGCTGTCGGCAAAGCACGGCTCGAAGTCCGGCGAAAGGTCGAAGTCCAGCGCGGAAAGCCGCACCATGAGATGCAGAAGACTGTCGATGGTGCGGATGTTCAGGGAACTGTAGCTTCGCAGCAGCATGTCCACGGCGTCGCGGGCTTTTGACGGCTTCCAGAACGCTTCCTTCGCCGCGGCAGGCCCCCGGGCGAGAGCCATGCCCTTCAGGCGGGAGAGCAGGCGCTCGCGCATTTCCGTGGCGGCCTTGTTGGTGAAGGTGATGGCCAGTATTTCCTGCCAGCCGTAGGAGCCTTCCCCGGCTACGGCGCAGCCGGAGGGCGGGCGGCTCCATGACGCGCCGGAAGATCCGGCCAGCAGGGAGAGAAAGCTGCTCGTCAGCGTGTAGGTCTTGCCGGAGCCTGCGGAGGCTTTTATCTGTCGAAATTCGCTCATGTCGGACGGGGCTTCGTGGAAGGTCATTCTTCCTTTTTCATCATTGACCATTCCGCGAGACTTCGCAAGACGGAAAATCGTTTCCGCCGATACGACAAAAAGCCCCGGACAAAGGATTGTCCGGGGCTTTTTGTGCGCACGCAGGGCGCGAAAGCGTTACGCGAGTCTCTGGCCCGTGGTGGCGATGACCGAGCGCCAGTAGTTGGACTTGATGTCTATCTGACGGCGGCGGCGAGTGACGAGCTGCAGAGGCAGATGTACGAAGCGGTCGAGCAGACGGGCAACGACCATGTTGGTCTTGCCGGCCATGGCCGCATGCACGGCGTTGCGTCCGAGAAGTCCGCAGTAGACGCGGTCGTTGGTGTTGGCGGGCACGGAACGCACGATGTAGCTCGGATCGATGTACTTGACGGTGACGTTCATGTCCTTGGTGGAGAAGTAGTTCTTGATGGCCTTCTGCAGGAACAGGCCGATGTCTCCGAGCACGCGGTTTCCGGAGGCATCGGTCTTGCCGCTTGCGGTGAGCAGGTCCTGACCTGCGCCTTCGGCCGCCACGATGACGGCGTGGGAACGGTTCCTCAGGCGTTCTTCGAGAGCGGGCAGAAGACCGCCTTCGCCTTCGAGCTTGAAGGGCACTTCAGGCACGAGCACGAAGTTCACGATGTTGAGCGACAGCGTGGCCTGGGCGGCGATGAATCCGGATTCGCGGCCCATGAGCTTGACGAGGCCCACGCCGTAGGGAGCGCCGATGGCCTCGGTATGGGCGCAGCGCAGGGACGAGGTGGCCACGTCCACGGCGGTGTCGAAGCCGAAGGACTTGGGCACGAAGTTGATGTCGTTGTCGATGGTCTTGGGAATGCCGATGACGGAAGTGTGGAGCTGACGACGGAAGATTTCTTCCTGAATGGCCGCGGCGGCCTTCATGGTGCCGTCGCCGCCTATGATGTAGAGCATGTTGACGTTCATGCGCTCAAGGGCATCCACGATTTCCTCGGGGCTCTGCGGGCCGCGGGAGGAACCCAGAATGGTGCCGCCGAAAGTGTGGATTTCCGACACGTTGCGGGGCGTGAGCTCCATGATTTCATGATGGTACTTGGGAATGAATCCCTCAAGACCGTAGCGGATGCCGAGGATGGAGCGCACACCGTAGCCGTAGTAGGATTCGAGCACCACGGCACGAATGACGTCGTTGAGGCCGGGGCAGAGACCGCCGCAGGTGACGATGGCCGCCTTGGTCTTGCCGGGATCGTAGTACACGTGCTCGCGCGGACCGGCCTGTTCGATATAGATGGGGGTGTCTTCCAGCCCTTTGACGTCTTCTCCGCCGTGTTCGGCGTCAAGATAGAAGGGAACGGGGGTGTCGTCGACATAGGGGCCTATGGCCGGGTTGTCGATCTTGGCCTTTCCCACAGTCATGATATGCGTATCTATTTCGTGAGTCATTTGCAGCCTCCAGAATCATAGAGCGAAGAGGATACTTTTTTTGAATTCGCTTGTCACGCAAAAGTTTTGAGGGCTGAGTGATAAAAAGCCTCCGACTGCGTGATGCAATCGGAGGCTGTATGTTCAGGTTGTCGCGACTCTCGGAAGAGGACTGCTACGCCTTGTCTTCGCCCAGGGAATCCACCATGGTATCGCGGTTGATCTGGCTGCGGCGCTCGCTGGCCTTGCGCAGCTGCTGGCCTATGCGGTCATTGCACAGGTCGATGGCGGCATACATGTCGTCGTTTCTTTCACTGGCGGCAAAGTTCAGGTTCTGTCCGGTCAGCATGAGATCGGCCTTGGGACGACCGTTCTCCATGGAAAGAGTGACCAGAAGCTTTGCTTCCTCGTCGCCGACCATGCGTTCTATCTTCTGGAAACGCTTGAGGGCGTAGTTCTTCAGGGCATCGGAAGGGGTAAGATTGCGGAAAACGACTTCAATCTGCATAAGCAATTCCTTCCCCGGTCGGGCCGGGAGCGGGCAAATCCCGCGTTCATAGGACGCAAAGACCTCGAACCGTACGGTCTTCTGCTCTTAAAAAGACGCTAGCATAGAACATCATGAAGGTCCAGCATTCCTCTGTTATGAAAAGAAGAACTTTTCCGCACCTCAGCTCTTTTTTTTCGCAAGAAACTTGCTTTCCTCGCCGCGCATGAGTCGTCCTATATTGGCCCGGTGCGCCCAGAGTATCATGACGAGAAGAACGACGGCCAGAGGTTCCAGGTCGAAGCGGCCGAACAGCGCGTAGAATACCACGAGAGAGGCGGCCATGACCATGGAGCCCAGGGACACGTAGCGGGTGACGGCGATGACGGCCACGCAGCAGAGCACGGCGCACAGAAGAGGCCAGAAGGCCAGCGGTATGAGCGCGCCTATGGTGGTGGCCACGCCCTTGCCGCCTCTGAAGCCGAGGAAGGGCGACTTGATGTGTCCGGTCACCGCGGCGAGAGCCACGAGGCTCTGCATGAACGGGGAAGGCAGCACGTTCACGGCCAGAAGCACCGGCAGAAGCCCTTTCATGATGTCGCAGAAGAGCGTCATGATGCCCCAGGGAAGACCGCAGAGCCTGGCCACGTTGGTGGAGCCTATGTTTCCGCTTCCGGCCTTTCTCGGGTCGATGCCCTTGAAGGTTTTGGCGATGACGAGACCGAAGGGAACAGCGCCGAGAAAGAAGGCCAGGGCCATGCAGAGAACAAGGGTAAGATAGGTCATGGGCTCGCGTCCGGGTTGAGGTTTTGGCGAGGGAGAGGAAAATGCCCGGCGCGAACAGTTCGCTCCGGGCATGCGATGATGATTTACTTGCCGGCGGCCGGTTCGCCTTCCGCGGCGGGAGCTTCGGAGGGAGCGGGAGCCTGCGCCGCAGGCGCATCTTCCGAGCTTCCGCCATCAGGCGCGGCGGCTTCGGCGGGCGCGTCGGAGGCGTCTTCCGCAGGTACGGAAGCGGCCGGGGCGGGAGATGGGGCGGCGCTGAAGGCGACCACCACATAGTTCTTGTGCACCATCCAGGTCTTGAGAAGGACCTCCGCTCCTGCGGGTCTGTCGGTCCAGGCATCCCAGTCGGCGGCGGGCATGGCCATGACCGTCATGGGATGGGCCTTGAGCCAGGCGTCTCTGGCGGCCGGGGTGTCGAGATCGGGCACCGAGAGGCGTCCGGACTTCTGCGGCAGAAGTTCATTGAGATGCCATGCGTAGGCGCCGGGGTAGACGTTGAAGGCGGCCGGAGCATAGCCTTCCTTCACCTTGGCGGCCATGACCTCGGCCTGAGCGCGGGGGCTCAGCAGCTTGTCCATGGAAGGCGCGACGAAGGTCTCGTAGGGCAGCATCATGAGGATCATGCCGAGGGTCGTGACGAGAAGCGCGCCTCCGGGCAGTCCGAGGCGGGTGAAGAAGAGCAGGACCACGGCAAGCAGAATGAGTATGCCGCCCATGTACATGGTGCCGGAAAGACCGTTCAGCCAGGGCTCGATCACGGCGGGCACGGCGGGCAGGTAGTCGCCTATGTAGGGACGCACGACGGGGAAGACTTCAATGAGAACAAGAGCAAGGCCCGCCACGGCGAAGAGGGCGGAAGAGAGACTGAAGAAAAAGCGGCTGCGGCCGGGGGTGAGACGCATCAGGGAGCGGCCCGTCAGCACGGCGAGGGGCGCGAGCAGCGGAAGGGCGTACACGGCCATCTTGGCCTGCACGGCGGAGAGCATGGCCACGCCGGTGACGAACCATATCCACAGCCAGCTCGAACCGCCCTTTTCCCTGCGGCTCTTCCAGGCCGAGGGGATGCCGCGCAGGGCGGAAAACCAGTTGACGAAGAGCACGACGAGGATCCACGGCAGCCACATGACGGGCAGGGCCGCAAGGTAGTACCACCAGACCTGTCCGTGATTGCCGCCCTCGAGCACGCGTCCGGCAAGCTGCTGCATCACCATGTTGCGCAGGTATTCCTGATGGCCGCCGAGATAGAGCGCGGCGGCCCAAGCCAGGATCATGAGCAGCATGAGGGTGAAGCCGGGCAGGCCGTCACGGCTGTTCAGCCGTCCGGGGGTGCCGCGCCAGAACAGGAAGATGACGCTCGTGACCACGGCGAAGGCAATGCCGAGGGGGCTTTTTATGAGCGTGGCCACGCCCATGAGCAGAAAGCCCGCGGCAAGCCAGAAGGGTGCAAACGACTTTATCCAGCCGCGGTACAGGCAGGTCATGCCGAGCGCGACCACGGCGGCAAACAGAAGATCCATGCGCGGATAGCAGGCCGCGCCGCTGATGAACGCGCAGCCCAGGGCCGCAAGTCCGGCGGCAAAGGCTTCGCGGCGGTCGTGACCGGTACCTCTGGCGAGCAGCCAGACGGAACCGATGAAAAGCAGATGGGAGACGGCCACCGCAAGGAACATCACCATGGGCATGCTCACGCCGGGGATCATGGTCAGCGCGTCCATGAACCAGAAATACAGCGGCGGCTTGTCGGGATAGGGCAGGCCGTTCATGGTGAGCATGAGCCAGTCGCCGCTGCCGAGATGCATGAAGGCATCGGCAAGACGGACCTCGTCGGAGAACCACAGATCACGCACCTGCCACACTTCCAGGAAGGTCATGGCTGCGGCGAGAATGAGCAGAACCGGCAGTCCGGCGTAGGAAAGGGCGTTGAAGAGCTTTTCCGCAGGTCCGGAAGGCGGCGGCACGGGTACGGCCTTTTTCGGCATGGCGATGGGCTCCGGGCTCTTTTCCTCTGCGTCAGCCGGAGCGGCGCCGAGCGTAAGGGGCGTGTCCGGTCCTTCGGTCGAAGATCCGGCCTTCTCGTCGGAGACTTCCGGAGAGGATTCTGCGGAAGCGGCGTCGTCCGCAGTTTCGGAGGTTTTTTCCGTCTCGTCTGCGGCGTCCGGTTCCTCATCCTTCCGGGGCGTCTTTTCGCCGGAAGGGCTCGTTTCCTCATCGGAAACGGGAGTGACGTTTTCGTCCGACGGCGGCACCGCTTCCGTCTGTTCCGTTGCGGCGTTCTGTTCCGCCGAAAGTTTTTCCTTGTCCTGATCCTTACGTTCTATGCTTTCGTCCATGGGGGGCTCCCGCTGGGGTTCAAGAAAAAGTCCGGCACGACCGGCAGTGTGGCGAGTATCCCAAAATATCCGTGACGGCGCAAGCCCTCGGCGGTATTCCGATGGATTTTTCATGCCGCCGCAGGTACGGACGCAGGTGCCTTTCAGCGCAGCAGAACCGCGCGCCATTCATGCGGCGAAAGCGTCATGATTTCGTCGGACATGTCCCCGCCGGAAAGGAGGTCGGTTCTTTTTTCGGAGTGTTTCCAGGCGGCAAAGTCCGGTGAAAAGGCGGCTTCCTTCCGCGACAGATTGCCGAAGAAAGCCAGAAATCCGCCGGAAGGCAGAGAGGACACCGTTATGAGCACTCTTTTTTCACGGCATGGGGGAACGTCGACAAGCGCGCCTTCGGCTATGCCGGTGATCTTTCTTGCGGCAAGCACGGCGCGTATCCGGTCTTTCATGTCTCTGCCGGGAAGGGCTGCGTAGACCGCGCGGCCCGACGCCAGTCCCTGGGGGCTGGCGGGCATCGGGTCCATCTGCCAGAGCGGCGGCGTGGCCGGCCAGTCGTTTCCTTCCGGCAGGGCGCCGTCGAGGTCCGTGCCGGAAAACATGAGAAGCCCGGGCAGAAAGGCTCTTGCGGCAAGACAGAGCTCGTGCGTCCCGCGCATGGCGAGAGCCTCCCCGGCGTCGGGAGCCTTGCCGGGGGCAAGGCCGCAGGCCATGGCCGAAATCGTGACGGCGTTCAGCCGCGGTCCTTCACCGGGCGCATCCCTGCGCACAAGGATTCTTGTCCAGCCTTCCGGCACGAGGGAGAGCAGGGAAGAAAAATCAGGCCGGGGCAGACCGTCGGGAGAAAGTCTCCACAGTCGTTTCTGATCGATGCCGAGCGTCATGGAACGGCGCAGACTTTCCTGCACGGCAGAGGCGTTTTCCGTAAGAAGCGAGATTTCAAGGGCCGGAGAGAGCACGCTGTCGAAGAAGAAGTCGGCGCCGCAGCCCATGAGCGCGGCAAGACCTTGCTGAGGGACGATGTCCTGCACGACGACGGCCGAGCCGTAACGGTGCGCGTTCCGCGAGAGGTTCCGGAGAGCGGAGAGGCCGGGTTCGAGAGACTGACCGGTTTCCCGGGACATTCCGGAGACGGCATCCAGCCCGTACCACGCTCCTGCGCGTATGCCGACAAGCGCCTGATGCCTGAGTCCGACCTGCTGAATGAGACCGGCCTCCATGACCCGTCTTGCCGATGCGGAAGGATCGTCCCAGTGCAGCACCGGTCTGTCGGGGCGGTCATACCAGCGGTAGGCCCAGCGCCGCCGTACGCCGTCCACTCCCGTGACGGGACCCGTGGCAGCCCATCCTCCGGGCAGAAGAGAGACCGGGGACATGTCCTGTTCCAGCGCGGCAGGCAGAGCTCCCTGAGCCGCCAGAGCCGTCGTGGCGTCTTCGGAAAGGGGCGCATGCTCTCTTTCCTTTAAAGGAGGAAGAAGCGGCCAGAGATTCGGAGGGATTTCCGTCATGGCGTACAGTCCGGGGTAATCCCTCACGGCCCGTAAGGACAGAAAGAAGTCGGGGCCCATGCCCGTGAAGGAGGGCAGAAGTTCGCCGCCTGCCTGAAGACCGGCACGGGCCAGAGAGGCCGTCCATGCGGCGTAGTCGTCATTTCCTGCTGCCGTACGCCCGAAAGAAAAGCTTGTTGCGTCCTCGCCGAGACCTGCGGCCGGAGAGCGCCCGGCCCACTCATCCCCGGTATCGCTCATGCCCGTGAGCATGACCCCGGAGACGCCGAGCCCTGCCAGATGCTCCGCCAGACCTTTTCTCGTCATGGCCGTCGAGAGGGGAACCTTTCCCGACCATGCCGAAAGCACCGGAGAGACGCGGAACCAGGCTTCGCCTCCCCCGGCCATGGGCGATGGCTGTGAGGATTGCTTCCATGTGAGCATGGAGCCGCTGACGACGGATGAAAGTTCGGGAGCCTGCCGCAGAAGCGCCTGCTCCTCCAGCCACTGCACATAGGCCGGTCCGGCTCTTCCCGGAAGAGAAGGCCGGCCCTTGGTGGCAGTCCCGGAAGCGCAGGCCGACATGAGGACGGAAACAAGCAGCACGGAAAGAAAACGAAGAAAAGGAAGCTTCATGACAGAGGCGCGGAAGAAAAATTATCAGGAATTGTTCTTAATAAAGCTTGCCTTTCGGAGCATGAAAGGATACAAGCAG
>CAJJMX010000036.1 GCA_905192935.1 uncultured Mailhella sp. | reverse complement strand
GCCATCCCGGGGGATGACTTGCAAGGTGGGGCTGCCGTAAGGGGAGAGCGATGTCGGGCAAAGCCATGGGGCCTTCGTCCGCGCGGGGACTGCCGGGACCTTCAGGCGGTGATGAAGCAGGCCGGAGGCTTCATCCGCGCGTGCCTGTCGGACGGGGAACAATGGCGCGGACCTGTTGTTCTTCCGGCGGAAGGGGCGGTCATGCGCGGGACTTTCGGCCGGGGCTGCGCGGCCGCGGGAAACGCATCATGCCGGAGGCGGCGCGCGAAGCTCCGCTTCCGGCATGACGAGGGATAGGCACGGGATAAGGAAGAGTTGCGGCACGGGGCCGGAGTGTCGTTTTGGAGGCCTTGTCTTCAGAAAGAGCCGGGCCCGGCCGCGGGCGGGAGGGAAGGGCCGTCTCCCGCCCCGCGCTCCCGACATCGGGGAGCTTTCGGGCCGTGCCCGGCGTCGCGTCCGGGGAGCCGTGTTTTTGCTCCGGCGGATGCGGCTCAGGGAAGCTTGTCGTAGTCGGCGTCGCTCACGGGTTCCTGCCATTCGTTGCGGGTGTTTTCTCCCGGCACTTCCACGGCGATGTGCACGAACCAGCTGTCTTTTGCCGCGCCGTGCCAGTGCTTGACGCCTGCGGGAATGTGGACCACGTCGCCGGGGTGAAGTTCACGGGCTTCTTTGCCCCATTCCTGATACCAGCCCCGGCCCGAGGTGCACAGCAGGATCTGTCCGCCGCCCTTCGCGGCGTGATGGGTGTGCCAGTTGTTGCGGCAGCCGGGTTCAAAGGTGACGTTGCCGATGGTCACGCCCTGGGTGGAGAGCATGTTGAGGTAGCTGTTGCCCACGAAATATTTGGCATAGGCCGTGTTGGCTCCGCCGCGTGCGAATATGCCGGAAGTCTCGGTTTCCGCGTCGGTCCTGGTGTCTCCGAAGGCCTTTTTGACTTCCTTCGTCACGGCTTCGGCCAGAGCGGCGTGGTTGGCCGGAGTGAGATGGATCTCGTCCGCACCCTGGGCGAAGGGAACGACGGAGGCGGCGTCGAGGAAGAGGGCGCCCGCCTTTTCCGTCATGGGACGCAGAAGCCCGGGAAGCGCCTCGCTCTTGGCGAGGGAGCCTTCAAAGAAGGAGGCGTAGGGGCTCTTGACGAGGTTCAGCTTGGGCGGGCAGACGACCATGACTTTGGGCGCGGCGAACTTCGTGCGCTGCTGCCATTCGCCCTTCTGCACGAGGGACACAAGTTCCGTCACGCTGTCGGCGATGTCTTCGGCGCTCTGGTTGCGGTCCTTTCTGAGGTCGTTGGTGCCCAGCATGATGATGACCATGTCGAGGGGCATGTGGGAGGAGAGCGCGGCGGGCAGGTAGGCGGCTCCGTTCATGCCCGCGCCGGGAATGATGCCGGTGCCGGATTTTTCCGGGCTGTCTATGCGTGTGGTGCGTCCGGAAAGGCCTTCCACGATGATCTCGTAGTCGTTGCCGAGCAGGGCCGCCATCCTGCCCGGCCATGCCGTGCCTTCGGGCAGGCGGCTCACCACGCCCTGCGCGTCTTCCACATAGCCGAAGGTGTTGGAGTCTCCGAAGACCATGATGCGCTTTTTGCCCTCGGCCGCTCCGGCAAGGGCGGCAAGGCCGAACATGAGAAGGCAGCATACGGCGGAGACGAAGGTTTTTCTTTTCATGCGGGCTCCTGTTTTTTGAACGATGGTTTTTCCATGATCAAGAATAGGAGCCCCGGCCGTGTTTTTTGAAGAGCTTTTTCTGCCGAAAACTTGCCTTATCTTCTCAGCGGAGCACGAAATGGGCATGGAGCGGAAGAAGACCGCAGCCTGCGGCCGGAAAAGGGGAAAGCCGCCTGACGCGGGGAAGGCATGTCCCGGCACGGGACTTTCGCAGAAGGGGAGACGAAGGCGGCGCGGTCTGCTTCTGAGCGGACGGAGGTTTCAGGACGTAACAAAGCCCGGCGGAAAAATCTCTGCCGGGCTTTTTGCAAGAGAAGAATGGCGGCTCTGCGGATGCGGCCGTCACTTGAGATTGAAGACTCTGCGCACGGTGTCCACGGCCTGCATGGTGTACTCGGGATTGGCGGCTTCGTGGAAGCGGTCCTTCATGAAGGATATGGGCTCGTGATTGAAGCGGCGCACCAGGGAGTCGGCCATGATCTCGAGGGCCTCGCGCGTGGCGTCGTCCACGGGGCCTAAGCGGTGCAGGGTCTTGGCGAGTTCCTCTTCCATGATGCGCTGACCGCGTTCCACGAGGGCCACGATGGTGGGCTGAAGGGTGAGCGAGTCGAGCCACTGATGGAAGGCGGCGGTCTCCTCGTCCACGATGGCGCGGGCGCGCACGGCTTCCTTGCGGCGCTCGGCCATGTGTTCCTCCACCACTTCCTTGAGGTCGTCGATGTCGTAAAGATAGATGTTGTCCAGCGTGTTCACCGAGGGCTCGATGTCTCTGGGCATGGCGATGTCGATGAGGAACATGGGACGGTTCTTGCGCTTCTTGAGCACGTCGCGCATGTCGGAGGCATGGATGATGGCGTCGGGTGCGCCGGTGGAGCTTATGACGATGTCGGTGTCCACGAGGTGGGAGAAGAGCTGATCGAAGGGCACGGCCTCGCCGCCCAGTCTGTGGGCCAGTTCTTCGGCGTGGGCGTAGGTGCGGTTGGCCACGCGGATGCGTTTGACTCCGGCCTGTCTGAGATGCATGGCCGCAAGTTCCGCCATTTCGCCCGCGCCTATGATGAGGGCGTTGTGACGGCTCATGTCGTCGAATATCTGCTTGGCGAGTTCCACGGCGGCGTAGCTTATGGACACGGCGCTCGAAGCCACGCCCGTTTCCGAGCGTACTCTCTTGGCCACGGAAAAGGCCTTGTGCAGCAGACGGTTGATGATGGTTCCGGCGCAGTGGCTCTGCGTGGCCTTGCGGTAGGCGGCCTTGAGCTGACCGAGGATCTGCGGTTCGCCGAGCACCAGGGAGTCGAGGCTGGAGGCCACGCTGAAAAGATGGCGTATGGCCTCGTCGTTCTTGTACTGGTAGAGGTAGGGTTCGAGCTCTTCCACGGTCCTGCCGCGGGCCCTGGCCCAGCATTCCAGGGCGCGCTGACGGGGGGTGTCGCCTTCGCCTACCACGAGCACTTCCACACGGTTGCAGGTGGAGAGTATGAGCGATTCGCTGATGCCGTCGGTGGTGGGAACGGCCCAGGTCTCGGGAGAGCAGAAGTTGGTGAGCGCGAACTTTTCGCGGACTTCCACCGCAGCGGTGCGGTGGTTGATGCCGATGAGGTGGATGGTGCTGTTCATGGTGATCCTGAAAGAAAAAAAGGTGTCGGCGCGTTGATCCGTCGTGGGAGCGGCGCGCGGCTAGAAGCCGTGCTGCGTGGAAAGAACGGTGTTCACCACGAACATGGAGAACAGCGAGGCGGCGAAGATGATGAGCGCGAGTATGGCGGGCTTGCGTCCGCGCCAGCCGAGGGCCTGACGCTGATGGAAGAGCAGGGCGTACACGGCGAGGATGCCGAGGGAGATCCATTCCTTGAAGTCGCCGTTCATGAAGCTTCCCCAGCTGATGCGGGCCCAGAGGAATCCGCACAGGATGCCGAGGCTGTAGCAGGGAAAGCCGATGAGCGTGGCCATGGCGTTGACCTTGTCGAGAGCGCCGAGGGCGGGCAGGTCCTTGCGGAAGCCTTCGAGGGGGGTCTTGTGCTTGATGGCGCTCTCCTGCCACAGGAAGAGCGCGCCCGCGCCTGCGGCCACGGCCATGACGCCGACGCCCACGAAGATGGCGGCAAGGTGCAGGATGAACAGCGGTCCGGCCAGAGGCAGGGTGCCGGGGGTGCCGGAAAAGCCGAGCGCGCAGGCGCCGAGGAAGAATCCCCAGGGAGCCACGAAGTGCAGGGCTATGTCCATCTTCTGACGGCGGGCCACCAGAAGCCCGGCCAGAGCCAGACACCACGAGAGCGGCAGAAGATAGAAGCCGCGGGACACGGCGCTGAAGGCGCCGTCCGCGATGCTGATGAGAAGCCACAGCGTATGCGCGGCAAAGCCGCCCGTGCAGAGCAGACAGGCGATTTTCTTCACCCTGGCGGAGCGCCCGAGCACGCCCGCGAGGGAGGCGACGGTGGCGAGCGCGTAGAGAGCGAGGCACAGATAGGAGGGAATTTCAGTCCAGGTCATGGATAATCTCCTCGGCGGAAAGGGAAAGGGATTCCGGAAGTACGGAACCGAGCAGGGCAAGGACGGCGTCGGCGTCCTTGCGGGAAAGGGCGTCCATGAGCTCGTCGCGCATGGGGCGGGCGCACAGGGCGCGGAATATGGCGGCGTCGGCGTCGCTGCCGAGGCCGAGAGCGAGAAGACGGGGCCTGAGCGCTCTGAGAAGCAGGGCAAGGGCGGCGTAGCCTTCCTGAAGCCAGGCTTTGAGGTCTTCCTTGAGGGCTCTTGCGAGCGCGGGACTGCATCCGCTCGTGGAGAGCGCGAGCGTGATGGGACCGCTCTCCACATGGGCGGGCACGAGAAAGCTGCCCGACGCTCCCTTTTCCAGCGGGCCCGCCACGTTGCACGGAATGCCCGAGGCGCGGCACAGTCCGGCCACGGCCGAGTTCACGGCCGCGGAAGGCGTGGCCGCAAAGGCCAGTCTGACGCCTTCCAGATCTTCGGGCCGGAAGGCACGCTTCTCCGCCCTGAGACAGGCGGCGGAAAGTCCGGCCTCTTCGAGCGTCTTCTCATCGAGATTCGGATCCACGACGAGCACGGAGGCGGGAGCGCACGCCAGCAGATCGGCGATCTTGCGCCGGCCGACGGAGCCTGCGCCCACCACGAGACAGCGGACATCGGCAAGACTGAGGAAAAGGGGATAATAACGCATGGGCAAGGTATAGCCTTTACCGGGCCGCTCGTCCAGAGACATGACGGCCCTGCGGGAAAAGGGCGGGGAAAACACTGGACGAAACCGGAAAAAAGCAGTAGGGTTCTCCGACTTGAATCTTCAACGCTGCGGTAAATCGGGCGACTAGGCGACTGTCCGCCTACCAAGGTGGGTATGGGCGTACCCGTGGGTCCGCAAATCATCTGAGGAGTGTACCATGAAAGAAGGCATCCATCCCAAAGTTTACAAGGCCAAGCTTGTCTGCGCCTGCGGCAATGTCGTGGAAGTTCTCTCCACCAAGGGCGAAACCGTGCATGTGGAAATCTGCTCCGCCTGCCATCCCTTCTTCACCGGCAAGCAGCGCTTCGTCGACACCGCCGGCCGTATTGACCGCTTCCGCAAGAAGTACGCCAAATTCGCGAAGTAACGCTGGTTCCGGCGTCATCTAGAGCCGGGAACGAGCGGAACCTCCCCAGGCTTTCCTGGGGAGGTTTTTGAGTTTGGAGTCCCGCCTCCCCGTCGGTCCGGCAGGTCCTTCCCTCGTGCGGGATGCTCCCGCGCAGAAAGGGCGTCGGCGGACAGGCGGAGCCCTGCGGATGTCCGGCGCTTCCGGTATCGCCGTCCTAAAGGGCGCACGCCGCAGGCGCGGCGCTCCGGGCTTTTGCGAGGGGCGGCAACGTCGGCCGGAAGGCTCCGCGCCTGGGCGGCAGGAGGCTCCGGCGGAAGGTTCTGTTCCCCGGCAGCAGGTCCCGCGCTCCGGCGGAAGGCACCGCGCCGTCTGCCGCGTCTTCTTTTCAGGCAACATTTCAGGATAGGGCATGAAAGCTGTTCGTTCTCTTCTGCGCCTTGCGACGCTTGCCGCCGAGAGCTGCGCGCTGCCTCTCGTGGGCGGTCAGGCAGTCATGGAAGGCGTGCTCATGCGCAACGGCGACTCCTGTGCGCTGGCCGTGCGTCGTCCTTCGGGCGACATTTCCGTGGAAAGCCGTCACTGGCGCACCATGGGGCCGCAGGGCATCCGTTCCGTGCGCTTTCTGCGCGGATTTCCCATTCTCGTGGAAACGCTTTCCAACGGCGTGAGGGCGCTCAACCGCTCGGCGGATCTTTCCATGGGGGACGACGACTCTTCGCCCATGTCCCGTCGTCAGGTGGTGCTCACGCTTCTCATGGCGCTTGCCGCCGCCGTAGTGCTCTTCGTGGCCGCGCCGCACGCTCTCGCTCTCGGCATGGAGCGGCTCGGGCTTTCCGGCGGCATGAACGGCATTTCCTTCCATCTATGGGACGGACTTTTCAAGTTCCTCATGTTCATAGGCTACATCGCCGCCATTTCCTTCATGCCCGACATCCGCCGCGTGTTCCAGTATCACGGCGCGGAACACAAGACCATACGCGCCTTCGAGAAAGGCGGCATGGTCACCGTGGAAACGGCCCGCGCGTGCAGTCGTCTGCATCCGCGCTGCGGCACCACCTTTCTTTTGTTCGTGCTCTCCGTGGCCATCGTGCTTCATGCCGTGCTGGTCCCTCTGCTTCTCATGGTGTGGGATCCTTCCTCGGCCGTCGTGCGCCACGCGGGCATCGTATGTTTCAAGATACTGCTGATTGCGCCGGTCAGTGCGCTGGCCTACGAAATCATCCGCTATGCGGCCACGCTGAAGAAGGGCGTCTGGGGCACGATTCTGCGCGCGCCCGGGCTTCTTCTCCAGCTTCTCACCACAAGGGAGCCCGACGACGGACAGCTCGAAGTCGCCGTCGCGTCGCTGCGCGCGGCGCTGGGCCCCGACAGTCCCTATGCCGGCCGCTTTGAATCCCCCGACCCTATCGTGATGGAGTGACTATGTTTGCTAAACTGGAAAGTCTGGAAAAACGCTACGAGGAGCTCGAACAGAACATGGCGGATCCCGCGGTTCTGTCCGATCCCGAACAGTATCGCAAGATCGCCAAGGCCCGCGCCGACGTGGAACCCGTGGTGCTTGCCTACCGTGAATACCGCGAACTCCAGAAGCAGCTTGACGAAAACAAGGAACTTTTGAGCGACGAGGATCACGACATCCGCGAAATGGCGCAGGAAGAGATTCGTCGCATCGAGAAGGAACTGCCCGAGCGCGAGCACAAGCTGCGTCTCATGCTGCTTCCGCCCGATCCCCTGGACGAGAAGAACACCGTGCTCGAAGTGCGCGCCGGCACCGGCGGCGAGGAAGCCGCCCTGTTCGCGGCCGATCTTTTCCACATGTACTGCCGCTACGCCGAGCTCCAGCACTGGAAGGTGGAGATCATCTCCGAGATGCCCACGGATTCGGGCGGCTACAAGGAAGTCATCGCCCTCGTTTCCGGCAAGCGCGTGTACAGCCGTCTGCGCTATGAGTCCGGCACGCACCGCGTGCAGCGCGTGCCCGCCACGGAATCGCAGGGCCGCATCCACACTTCCGCCGCCACCGTGGCCGTCATGCCCGAGGCCGAGGAAGTGGACGTGAACCTCCGTCCCGAAGATCTGCGCATCGACGTGTACCGCGCCTCCGGCGCGGGCGGTCAGCACGTCAACAAGACCGAATCGGCCGTGCGCATCACGCATATTCCCACGGGCATCGTGGTCACCTGCGAAGATGAACGTTCCCAGCACAAGAACAAGGCCCGCGCCATGAAGGTGCTCGCCTCGCGCATCCTTCAGGCGGAACAGGAAAAGCAGCACGCCACCGAAGCCGCGGAACGCCGTTCCCAGGTGGGTTCCGGCGACCGCTCTGAACGCATCCGCACCTACAACTTCCCCCAGGGCCGCGTGACCGATCACCGCATCAACCTCACCATGTACTCCCTCGACCGCTTCATGGAAGGCGAAATCGAGGACATGATCGAGGCTCTTGCCGCTCAGGCCCAGGCCGACGCCCTGAAGGCGGAAGTGGACGCCAAGGGAGAATAAGCACATGAGTCAGGATTACACCGAAGGCGCAGCCGGCACCGAGTCCGGCGTCACTCTGGAAGACGAGCTGAAGGAACCGGACATGTACCGCGTCCTTCTCCACAATGACGATTACACGACCATGGATTTCGTCGTCAAAATTCTGGAAGAGGTGTTCCACAAGACTCAGGAGGAGTCTGTGGCCATCATGATGTCCGTGCATCAGAAGGGCATGGGCGTGTGCGGGGTGTATCCGAAGGAAATAGCGGAGTTCCGCGTGGCGCAGGTGGCGGGCCGGGCCCAGCAGGCCGGGTTCCCGCTGCGCTGCACCATGGAAAAGGAATAGCAAAAAGGCGGTCGTGCTTCGGCGCGGCCGCCTTTTTGCAAGGAAGGCGCGTAAAGCGGGAAGGCCTTGAAAAAAGCCCTTTCCCTGCGCCGGGAGACGGGAAAGATGCCGGGGTACGACAAGAGCGCCCGGAGCTTGAGTTCCCATCGGCGGAGCATGGGCGGCAGAGCGCGGATCCTCCGCACGTTCCGCGGACGCCGCGCAGGGAAAAGTCATGGCCGGGCTGCTTGCAATCTGCGTTGCAGGCAGGTACAATCAAGGAATGTTTCCAGAAAGAAGAGGTATCCGCCGATGATGGCACGTTCTCTCATGCAGGCGCTGGCGCTCGCCGTCATGGAAATGCGTTCCCGCCGCCACGAATGTCTTACCGTGGAGCATCTGCTGCTGGCCATGACGCGCGAACAGCTCGGTCGCGTCATACTGAAGGGCTGCGGCGCGGACATTCCCACGCTGCGTCATCAGCTTGAGGAATATCTTTCCCGGTATCTGCCCGCCGTGGGGCCGGAGCAGCCCGCGCCCGAGAGCGAGGTTCTGCAGACCGAGACGCTGGAGAGGGTGCTTGAGCGCGCCGTTTCCCACGTGCAGTCCTCCGGACGCCGCGATACCGACGTGGGCGACGTGCTCGCCGCCATGTTCGAGGAGCCGGACTGCTGGGCCACGTTCTATCTGCGCAAGCAGGGCATAGACCGTCTGCGCGTGCTGGAATTCATCTCCCACGAGCTGCCCGAGATACTGCGTCAGGCGTCGCAGCGCCGCAGCGCGCCCTCGGAGGACAAGGCGGAGGAGGCCGCCCAGGCTTCCGCGCTGGAACGCTATGCCGTGGATCTGGTGGAAAAGGCCAGGCAGGGAAGGATAGATCCGCTCGTGGGCCGCGAGAGCGAACTTGCCCGCCTCTTCGAGGTGCTTTCGAGACGGCGCAAGAACAATCCTCTGCTTGTGGGCGAACCCGGCACGGGCAAGACGGCCATAGCCGAAGGTCTGGCCTACCGCATCGCGCAGGGCGACGTGCCCCGCGCCTTCCGCTCCATCGCCGTGTATTCGCTCGACCTCGGTTCGCTTCTGGCCGGCTCCAAGTACCGCGGCGACTTCGAGGCGCGCATCAAGGAAGTGGTGAACGAGCTCAGGCAGAAGCCCGGCGCCATTCTCTTCATCGACGAGATACATACCATCGTGGGCGCAGGCGCGACGAGCGGCGGTTCCATGGACGCCTCCAATCTGCTCAAGCCCGTGCTGGCCGCGGGAGAGCTGCGCTGCATAGGTTCCACCACCCACGAGGAGTACCGCAATCATTTTGAAAAGGACCGCGCCCTGAGCCGCCGCTTCCAGTGCATCGACGTGCGCGAACCTTCGGAAGAGGACTGTCTTGCCATACTGCGCGGCCTTCAGGAACGCTATGAGAAGTTTCACGGCGTGCGCTACTCCAAGGGAGCCGTGCAGGCGGCCGTGGAGCTTTCCTCCCGCTACGTGCAGGACAGGCTGCTGCCCGACAAGGCCATCGACGTCATGGACGAGGCGGGCGCTGCCGCCGGTCTGAAGCCCGGCTTCCGCCGCGGAGCCGTGGTGTCCGTGCAGGACATCGAGCGCGTCGTGGCCCGCATGGCGGGCATTCCCGCCCGCAGCGTGAGCCGCGGCGAAAAGGAGAGACTGCACAGCCTGGGCGACGATCTCAAGGCCCGGGTCTTCGGGCAGGATCATGCCATAGACACCGTGGTGCGCGCCATTTTGCGTTCCCGCGCGGGACTCAGCCGCGAAAACCGGCCCACGGCCTCGTTTCTTTTCCACGGGCCCACGGGCGTGGGCAAGACCGAGCTTGCCAAGGCGCTGGCCGAGCTTCTGGACGTGGCCTTCGTGCGCTTCGACATGAGCGAGTACATGGAGAAGCACGCCGTGGCGCGGCTCATCGGCTCGCCCCCCGGATACGTGGGCTTCGAGCAGGGCGGTCTGCTCACCGAGGCCATACGCAGGACTCCCCATGCCGTGCTGCTTCTGGACGAGGTGGAAAAGGCCCATCCCGATATTTACAACGTGCTTCTGCAGGTGATGGACTACGCCACGCTGACCGACAATACCGGCCGCAAGGCGGATTTCCGCAACGTGGTGCTCATCATGACCACCAACGCCGGAGCCCGGGAAATGGCGCAGGCTCCCGTGGGCTTCTGCTCGTCGAGCAGCGCCTCGGACCGCAGCGCCGGAGCCGTGGAGCAGACCTTCAGTCCCGAGTTCCGCAACAGGCTCGACGCCATGATCCCCTTCAACAGCCTGAGCCGGGAGCTCATGGGCCGCATCGTGGACAAGACCATGGCCGCCCTTGAGCCGGGCCTTGCCGCAAGGCGCGTGTCCCTGACCCTGACCGAGGTCGCGAGAAACTGGCTTGCCGATCACGGCTTCGATCCGCGCATGGGCGCAAGACCTCTTCAGAGAGTGGTGCGAAGCGAGGTCGAGGACCAGCTTGCCGAGCTTCTGCTCTTCGGTTCTCTGGAGAAGGGCGGGCGCGTCATTGTGGATGCCGCTTCACCGGACGCTCCGCATCTGACGCTTCAGACGGACGGACGGCACTCGTGAGTTTCGCGCCGCTGCCGTGGCTGCCCGAGGGCGGGCCGCTGTGGTTTCCGCCGCTCCGGCATGCCGCGGAGGGCGGTCTTCTCATGGCGGGAGGGGATCTTTCGCCGGAAAGGCTGATATACGCCTATTCCCGGGGCATTTTCCCCTGGTATGAGGAAGGCTCTCCCATCCTCTGGTGGTCGCCGGACCCGCGCTGCGTGCTTTTTTCCGATAAGCTCCATGTGCCGGGAAGTCTGCGGCGCGTTTTGAACAGCGGACGCTTCCGCTTCAGCGTGGATGCGTGCTTCGGCACGGTGATCCGCGCCTGCGCCGCCGTGCCCCGGCCGGGACAGGACGGCACATGGATAGTGCCGGACATGGTGACGGCCTACGAGCGCCTGCATGAGCTCGGTCATGCCCATTCCGTGGAAGTGTGGCAGGGAGAGAAGCTTGCGGGCGGGCTTTACGGCGTGCTCATAGGAAGGGCCTTTTTCGGGGAGTCCATGTTCCACCGCGAACCGGACGCCTCCAAGGCGGCCGTGGTGCATCTTGTGTCCTGGCTGAGAGAGCGGGGCGTGGAGATGATCGACTGTCAGCAGACCACGCCGCACATGCTCCGGCTGGGAGCCGTGGAGATCTCCCGGGCGGAATTCATCCTTCGTCTGCGCAGGCTCTGCGCCTGAGGCGCGGCGGGCGGCCGGAGTCCGGAGGGACTTCGGCGGAAGATATTTCGGGGTTATCCCGGGGACAAACAACAGGGCGGGAACATCCCGCCGGGGAGTACATCATGAGCGACGTTGTGGAATTCGAACATACGCCGGACGGCTTCACCGTAAGGACCGGTCATCCTCTTCTGGGCGAGATCCATGCCGACTACAACAGCGTCGGCCCGGACGAGCGGCTCGGCACGGCGCGCGTCTTTCTCGTGAGCGCGGCTCTGGACTGCTTCTGCGGTTCGCTGAA
>CAJJMX010000035.1 GCA_905192935.1 uncultured Mailhella sp. | reverse complement strand
CGCGCTTCCGGTGCGGGCGGTCAGCACGTCCACAAGACCGAAGCGGCCGTGCGCATCACGCATATTCCCACCGGCATCGTGGCGCAGTGCCAGAACGAGCGCTCTCAGCAGAGCAACAGGGAAAGTGCCATGCGCGTCCTCAAGGCGCGTCTGTACGCCCTTGAGCAGAGCAAGCGCGATGCCGCACGTCAGGCCGATTACGCCGGAAAGGACGCCATCGCCTTCGGCAGTCAGATTCGCACCTACACGCTTCAGCCGTATCGTCTGGTGAAGGATCATCGCACCGGTACCGAGTGCGGGGACGTGGAGGCCGTGCTCGACGGACGCATCGATGCTTTCCTGAGGGATTACCTCCTCTGGCAGCATGAGCGCTCTCACGGATAGGTGGCTGATTTCCCTTGCAAGGCAACGGATTTAGGGTTATAGATGTCTTACTTGACAGAGTGTGAGCATTCAGGGGAGAGACCCCGCACGCAGTAATCCTTCTCCCTGCCGGCAGGGCAGGTTAATACCGTATGACGGAGATGTCATGAACAAGAGCGAACTGATCAAGAATCTTGCCGAACAGTCCAATGTGTCGCTGGATGAAGCTACCCTTGTGGTCAATACTTTCGTGGACTGCATGAAGGAAGCTCTTCTTGCGGGCGACCGCGTGGAAATCCGCGGCTTCGGCAGCTTCAAGGTTAAAGAATACGGTTCCTACGCCGGGCGCAATCCCCGCACGGGAGATCGCGTGGAAGTCAGCCCCAAGCGTCTTCCCTTCTTCCGGGCCGGTAAGGAACTCAAGGAATTCCTTAACGACTAGCGATATCTCCGGCATATTAATACGATAATGATGAAGGCAGGTTCAAAGAACCTGCCTTTTTCATGGTCGAAAGTCGACTGTGACGAAGAAAGGATCATGCGTTTGTGAGGTTCAGGCAGGGACTGCTGGGGCAAAGGGCATCGTCGGGACCTGCCGTCCCGGGGACAGGGGCAGAGGCGTTGCCGGCCAGGACGCTGTCGTGCCCGGATGGCAGGTTTTTGTGCTCCTTCGGAAAGTCAGGGGCAATCGGGACTGAGGGGACCGCTGCCGGATGCCGTACCGGAGGCGTGTCCGCGGATTTCGGGAGGCGTCCCGTGCTTTCCGGACGAATCCCTGTGCGCGCTCTTCCGACGCTCCGTGCCCGTGCGGCTTTTTTTCTTGAGATTGCAGGCATTGTCGCGTAGATTCTCCCACGGAAGAAGGACGGATGTTATGTCACTCATGCGCTTTGTATCGTGGAACGTCAACGGATTCCGCGCCGTCAGCAGGAAGTCGGACTGGGAATGGTTTTCCAGAACGCAGGCCGACGTGGTGGGACTTCAGGAAACCAAGGCTTCTCCAGAGCAGATTCCGGAGCATCAGCGGGAGCCGGAAGGCTGGCATTCCTGGTGGTCTGCCTCCACGGTGAAAAAGGGATATTCCGGCGTGGCGGTGTTCAGCCGCAGAGAGCCCATGAGCGTGGAGCATGAACTGCCCGATCCCGATTATCACGGGGAGGGTCGTGTGCTGCATCTGGAATTTCCCGAGCTGCACTTCTTCAACATCTACTTTCCCAACGGCGGAGAGGAGATATCGAAGGGCGTGTTCCGCCGTGTTCCGTACAAGATGGGCTTTTTCAACGCCTTTCTTGAATATGCGGAAGAGCTCAGGCAGGAGAAGCCCATCGTGGTGTGCGGCGACTTCAATATTTCCCACAGGGACATCGACCTCGCAAGGCCCCGGGAAAACGAGTGCAATACCGGTTTTCTTCCCGAGGAGCGCGCGTGGATGGACGGTTTCGTGCAGGCCGGGTACGTGGACACCTTCCGGCTCGTGCACGGCGATGAGGCGGGCGCCTATACCTGGTGGTCGTACAAGACCCGTGCGCGGGAGCGCAATGTGGGATGGCGTCTCGACTATTTCTTTGTTTCGTCCGAGCTTCGGAACAATGTTCGGGATGCCTGGATAGAAAACGATGTGTATGGTTCCGACCACTGTCCCGTAGGACTGGCCCTGGAACTGTAGACGGACGCGGCCGCTTCGTGCGGCTGCGGTCACATGAACGGCTGAGGAGTCCTTTTTCCGACGGGAGAAAGGACATGAAGATAAGGGGCGAGGAGCGCATGGAGAAGAGCTTTCCGCGCGTTTCCGAGCCCGTTTCTTATGCGGAAAGATCCATGGGCGAATACAAAGGCAGAACGTCAGGCACAAAAAAAGCCCCGATGAAATCGGGGCGAAATATGGGGCGAATAACAGGGTTTGAACCTGCGACCCCCTGGGCCACAACCAGGTGCTCTGCCAACTGAGCTATATTCGCCGTGCAGAAAGAGTTATTATTCAATTGCCGGAAAATAGTCAAGCGTTTTTTTGGCAATCTCTGCGGAGGAAGAATTTGGACAGTTTCATCATAGAGGGCGGCGTGCCGCTCAGAGGCGTCATTGAAGTCAGCGGTTCCAAAAATGCCGCGCTTCCCATTCTCATGGCATCCATTGCCGTGGACGATCAGGTCACCTATACCAACGTGCCCGATCTTCGGGACATACATACCACCATCAAGCTTCTCAACATTCTGGGAAGAGAGGCCTCGCTGGAAAACGGCGTGGTCCGGGTGAAGAACGGACAGCTCGGCAGGGAGGCTCCCTATGATCTCGTGAAGACCATGCGCGCTTCCGTGCTCTGTCTCGGACCGCTTCTTGCCCGTCTCGGCGAGGCCAAAGTATCTCTGCCCGGCGGATGCGCCATAGGCGCGCGTCCCGTGGATCAGCATCTTTCCGCGCTGGAAAAGATGGGCACGGTATTCGATCTTGAGAGCGGCTACATTCACGGCCGCTGCCCCGGGGGACTCAAGGGTGCGCATATCCGTTTCGACATGCCCACCGTCGGCGGTACGGAAAACGTGCTCATGGCTGCCTGCCTCGCTCAGGGGGAGACGGTGCTTGAAAACGTGGCCAGAGAGCCGGAAATCGTGGATCTCGCGAATTTTCTCATCAGATGCGGGGCACGCATCGAAGGACAGGGCACGAGCATGATCCGCGTGCAGGGCGTGGAGAGGCTGCACGGCTGCTCCTATGCCGTCATGCCCGACCGCATAGAGGCGGGGACCTTCCTCATCGCCGCAGGCGTGACCGGAGGCGAGCTTCTGCTGAAGAACTGTCCTTTAAGCGACATGTCCGCCGTGGTGGACAAGCTGCGTGCTGCGGGCATGGTCATTGAGGAGACGCCGGAAGGAGTGCTGGCCCGCACGGGAGACAAGGGACTTACGGGCGTGGACATCAGCACCCGTCCGCATCCCGGATTTCCCACGGACATGCAGGCGCAGTTCATGGTGCTTCTGTGCTGCGCGCAGGGCTCCGGCCTTGTGGCGGAAAATATCTTCGAGAATCGCTTCATGCACGTGCAGGAACTCGTGCGCATGGGGGCGGACATCCATGTGACGGGCTCTTCCGCCATGGTGCGCGGCGGTCATCCCCTGACCGGCGCTCCCGTCATGGCTTCCGATCTGCGTGCCGGAGCGGCGCTGGTGCTGGCCGGTCTTGCGGCAAAGGGCGAGACAAGAGTGCAGCGCATCTATCATGTGGATAGAGGATACGAGCATCTTGAGGCGAAGCTCTCCGCCGTGGGCGCACGCATCCGCCGCGTGAAGGATGCCGACTGATTTTTGAGCACGAAGGCCGCGTCATGCGGCCTTCGTTTTGTCGTGAGCCCAACGCTGCCGGAGCCGTGCAGGCTGATGGACGCCTGTCGGCGGAAGGCGGGAAAGAGGCGGCGCGTATCCTCCTGCCGGAACTGTCCGGGACAGCGTCCGCTGCCGAAAGCGCGGGACTTTTCCTCCTGCGAAGGAGGCGCTGAGTTCCCCGGCTTTTGCAGGAGGCCCGTCTGTCTGAGCTCGAGGGGCTCGGCGTTCCATGAACTGACCGCTTCAGAGCTGTTCGGGGCCGAAAGGGCCGTATTTTCGGATGTCGTCATGTCGAGAGTGTCGGAACTGCCTTCGCTTCTTTTTCGTCAGCGGCTGATCCTGGCCGTGCTGGCCGGAGCCGTGTCGCTGCGCGATCCCGTGCTCGGCATAGCCTTCCTTTTCCTTCTGCTGGCGGTTCCGCAACGGACCGGCCGGGCCCGGGCCGCGCTTTGCGGGCTGTTCTTTTTATCCGGTCTCGGCGTGGTCTTCCTTTCCTCTCCCCGTGCCCCGGACTGTCCGTCATGGGCGTCTGTGCCGCGCAGGAGCGTTCTTGTGGAAGGACGGGTGGAGTCGGTCACCGGTCTTCCCGGAGGGCGTGTCCGCGTGCTGCTCGAGCAGGTTCGGCCCCTGAAGGAGTTGCCGTCCATGCCGGATGATGCGGCCGGGCAGGTACGCAAGGCCCTGGCCCGGAAGGCGGAGACGGGACTGTCCGGCGGCAGGAAGGGCTATCCCGGCAACGTGGTTGAGGATGAGCTTTCCCCTGTTCCCGGTCTTGTCAGCATGACATTGTATGCCGACGACATGGAGCGCTGCGGCAGACCCGTCGCCGGGCAGAGCATGAGGGCGCTTCTGCGGCTGTATCCCGTGGTGGGAAGCGTGAATCCGGGAACGTCCGACTTCGGCACGTACTGGGCGGATCGCGACGTATGGCATAATGCGCGGCTGAACAGAACGCGGAAGGGGCCGGTGTTTCTTGAATTTTCCGAAGGAGAGGGGTGGCTGTTCCGGGCCTCGTCCCTGCGCGAGAAATGGCGCGGCGCGCTGAAGGATGTTCTGGAGGATGACGGGAGGAAGGGAGACGAGGACCAGAGCGCGGGGCCGTGGAGCAGTGAAGGCATGCCTTCCTGCTCTCAGGGACGGGCCATGATCGTGGCGCTTCTTTTCGGCGACCGCTCCGTGCTCACGCCGAAGACCGTGGACCTCTTTACCCGGGCGGGGCTCGTCCATTCTCTTGCGCTCTCCGGCCAGCATCTGGCGCTGGCCGCCATGGCGGGCGTGGCCTTCGTGTCTGTGCTTTCCCTGCTGAACCGCAGGCTTTTTCTTGCCGTGCCGCGCAGGGTGCTCGTCGTGGCTGCGGGACTTCCGTTTGCTCTGGTCTATCTCTTTCTCGGCGGCGCGCCGTTTTCTCTCATACGGGCGGCCTGCATGATGCTGGCCGCGGCCGTGTTCGTATGTCTGCGCCGAAGCGTGGCTCCGCTGGATGCGCTTTTTGCCGCCGCGCTGCTGCTGTTTCTCGGCTGGCCGCTCGTGCCCTTCGATCTGTCGGCGCAGCTTTCCGTTCTTGCCGTGGCGGGCATACTGCTTTCCCTCCCGCTGACTTCGGCGCTGCGGAGGCGTTTTCCTCCGGCCTCCCGGCAGGAGCGCACATGGCGTTCCCTGCCTCAGCGTGCGGCCGGATTCTGCGTGCGGTGGACGGGGACCATGCTTCTGCTTTCCCTTTCCGCGCAGATGGCCGTTCTGCCGGTACTCATATCCGTGTTCGGCGTGGTGAGCATGAACGTGTGGATGAATCTGGTATGGCTGCCGCCGCTCACCTTCATCACGCTGCCCGCCGCCGCGCTCGGTCTGCTGGCTCTGGTGATGTTCGGGCCGCAACCCGTTTCGGATCTCTTCTTTACCGTGGCGGCATGGCCTGCCGATGCCATGCTGGCGCTGCTGGATTCCATGAACGGGGCGGGCCTGCTCCCGCTCATCCAGTGCTTTCGCCCCTCCTCGCTGACGGCTCTGGGATACGGAGCGCTCTTTGTCGGCCTCATGCTGCTGGCCGGGGCCAAGGTGGGCGGTCGCAGCGCGGGAACGGCGACGCGCAGGCTTCTTCTCGCCGGACTCGTTCTTATGCCGCTCGGTCAGATGCCCGGCTGGCTGGATGATCTCCGGGCCGCCTGCGAGAGGCGCGTTTCTCTGACCGTGTTCGATGTGGGGCAGGGACAGGCGGTGCTCATCGAGACTCTGGAAGGAAGGGTGCTTGTGGACGGCGGCGGCAGCGCGTCGCCGTTTTTCGACACCGGACGAAACATTCTGGCTCCGGCGCTGACCTGTGAACGAATGCCGCGCCTCGACGCCGTGATCGTGAGCCACACGGACATGGATCACGCGCGGGGACTGCGCTGGATCCTGGAACACTTCGAAGTGGGGAGCCTGTGCTGGTCGTCCTTTTCAGCCTCGGATGATTCCGCCGACGGCAGAGCGCTGCGCGAGATCGCCCGCCGGAGAAACATTCCTGAAAAGATTCTCGGGCGCGGAGACGTGCTTTCTCTGGCAGGGGATGTGCGCCTTGAGGTCGTGTGGCCGGATGAGGAGCTGATGCGTTCTCTTCGCCCGGGAAGAAAGGTGTCGGGCAACGATGCCTCGCTCTCCTTCCGGCTGATGCGGGAAGATGCTCCTCTGGCGCTCTTGTGCGGCGACATGACCTCGTCTGCGCTCTCCCGCCTTGCGAAGAGCGGACAGGACCTGAAAGCGCCGCTCCTCGTTCTGCCCCATCACGGCGCGGCTTCGAGCTTTCAGCGGAAATTTTACGATGCCGTATCGCCTGAGGCCGTGCTGGTCTCGGCGGCCGCGTACAATCATTACGGCTTTCCCAGCCGGAAGGTGCGCGCGGAAATGGAAGAACGCAACATTCCTCTGTACAGCACCACCATGCTGGGCGGCATGACCGTGACATGGACCGGGCCTGATGCCGTCATGCGCCTCCCCAAATTGTGACGCCGTGATGAGTTCGGTGTTTTTCGGGTGGAGGAGAGTGTTTGAGGCCTCGGAAAGGTAATTCCGAGTCAACGACTGGGATTTGAGAAAAAGAACGTGAAAACGACGGAGAGGCGCCTTGAATGAGGTGTCCATTTTTTCAGGAAGTCGACCTGCCGAAAAGTGCGCGAAGCTGAAGAGGCAGGGCGTTTCTGCTGAAGGGGGAAGAGGACACGTCCGGGAAAGCTGGAAAAGAGGTCGTTCCCTGAGAAGAAGTCATGGAGCCGTACCGGGCAGGAAGAAGCCTCCGTCAAAGAGGGGGCGTCGAAGGCGGGCGGTATCGGTCGCGAGGAGTCTCGAAGCTGAACGCCGAAAACAGGGCATGAAAAAAGCCTCGTTTTCCGCGGCGGCGGAAGGCGAGGCTTCGACATCTGTCTGCCGGAAGATGACGGGCGGAAAGACGGACTCAGCGCCCGGCGATGTTCATGCCCATGGCGTTCAGTTCATCCACAAGCCTCTGCGCGAGCGCGGGCACGGCCGCCTGGCACACGTCAGAGAGGCCGAGCTCCATGGTGTTGTAATCGGAAGGTTCCATGCCGAACACCACGCCTTCCGGCCTGTGTCCGAGGATGTCGCAGTAAATGAGCGTGTCCACAAGATCGGTCTGATGCAGCGAATCGCGGAAGCTCATGCTTTTTTTGAGGTCTTCATCCGTGAGACGGTAGATGCTTCCGGGACGGTCTCCTCCGAGCACGGCGTCCAGTACATAGACGCGGTCGCATTGCAGAAGCGCGTCCATGAGTCCCATGCCCAGCGTACCGCCGTCCACCAGCGTGACGTTTTCGGGAAAGACGTAGTGCTCCTGAAGCCATTCAAGGGTGCGCACGCCTATGCCTTCATCGGTGAAAAGAATGTTGCCTACGCCAAGAATGAGAATACGTTCCATAATGCTCTCGAAAAGGCCGGAAAGCGGGCTTCCGCGGCCTGAAAAGGGGGACGGAGCTGCCGGAAAGACGGATGCCTGAAAAAGGCTCGAGTCCTGCCGTGCTCCGGGAAATCTGTGAAGGCAGGCCGGTGCGTGCATAGCCGCTCTGCATGGGCGAGCCGTGTTTTGTCCGGTTCGTCGCCGCGGCATGTTTTTTGTCAGGGGAGACATGACCTGCCATCGGCAGGACAGAAAGGAGCGGACGAAACGGACAAGGGCATCCGTGTTCAGGTCGCGGCCCGTGAGCAGACTGCGCTGTCCGCCGTTCTTGTTTCTCCTTGCCCGGACACGAAAAAAGGGGAGGACGAGCCGTCCTCCCCTTGCATGTTTCAGTGAGCGCTACAGGACCTTGAAGTCATAGCCCTGATTGGTGCGGCCGTCGATGACGTGCACGCCGCAGGCGATGCACGGGTCGAAGGAATGCACGGTGCGCAGGATTTCCACGGGACGCTTGGGATCGGCCACGGGCGTGCCGACGAGGGCCGCTTCCACAGCGGAGAGCTTGCCTTCGGCGCAGCGCGGTCCGAGGTTCCAAGTGGAGGGCACCACCATCTGGAAGTTGGCGATCTTGCCGTTTTCGATGACCATCCAGTGCGACAGGCCGCCGCGGGGCGCGTGAACGAAGCCCACGCCTTCGGCGTTCTTGGGCACTTCGGTGTTGATGCAGATCTTGTTGTCGCCCTTGGCGATGTTGTCTTCAAGCTGCTGGAGCCATTCACCGACGCCGTTGGCCACGACCACGGCTTCCACGCCGCGGGCGGCGGTGCGGCCGAGGGTGGAGAACAGGGCTTCGGGACCGACGTTCAGGGCCTTCAGCACCGTGTTCACGGTGTCGGTGACGAGCTTGTCGCCCTGAGCATAGGAAATGAGCATCTGCGCAAGAGGACCGGTCTCAATGGCATGGCCGTCATAGCGCGGGGCCTTCATCCAGGAGTAGCGGTCGGGGTCGCCGATTCTGGTGAAGCGGGGATCGGTCACGCCCTGATAGGGAGCGCGGGCTTCGTCGCCTTCAAACCAGCTGTGACGGACGTGCTCGGAAATCTTCGAGGGATCGAAGGGCAGCACCGTGCTGAGGTCGCGGTTGTAGATGACGCCGGGCTTGAGCCAGCGGGTGGTGAGATCGCGTTCCTTGCCCGGGAATTCGCCGAAGTCCATGTAGTCGGAAACGCCGCCGCCGATGGAGGCCCAGTCCTTGTAGGCACCCGCCACGAGCAGAAGGTCGGGAATGTACACCTGCTCCACGAAGGCGCGGGCCTTCTGATAGAGCGCCTTGAACTGGGCGATGGTGTCGGGGCGCAGGGCGTTGTAGCAGGTCACGCCGCCCGCGATGAGGAACTGAGGATGGGGGTTCTTGGCGCCGAACACGGCCGTGGCACGGGCGATCTCCACCTGGACGCGAAGGGCTTCCAGATAGTGGGCCGTGGCCACGAGGTTGGCTTCGGGGTCCAGATAGTAGGAAGGATGTCCGCCGAGGAAGTAGGCGTTGGTGAAGGGGCCGAGCTGACCGCTTTCCACAAGAGCCTTGACCTTGGCCTGAACGGCGCGCAGTTCATCCTCGCTCGTGGGACGGGGAGAAATGGAGGCGTTCAGCTTGGCGGCCTTGGCCGGATCGGCCTTGAGCGCCGCAGCCACGTCCACGAAGTCGAGGGCGTGGAGGTGATAGAAGTGCACCACATGGTCGTGCAGATTCTGCATGCCGAGCACGAGATTGCGGATCAGCGTGGCATTGACGGGAATTTCGATCTTCATGGCGTCTTCGAGAGCACGGGTGGACGCCAGGGAGTGGGTGTAGGTGCACACGCCGCAGGTGCGGCCGGAGAAGAACTGGGCATCGCGGGGATCGCGGCCCTTCAGGATGGTTTCCAGTCCGCGGAACAGGGTGGAGCAGCTTCTGGCATCCTTGACCCGTCCGTTCTCGACTTCCACCTCAATGCGGAGATGGCCCTCGATACGGGTAAGCGGGTCCACCACGATGGGCCCGGTATAGGAACTCTGGGGAGTAGTTTTTGCTTCGCTCATGGTGGCATTACTCGCTAGTTTTCATAGAAGGGGGTCAGCTTGTCCCAGAAGTTCGGTTCGGAACAGCCGATGCAGGGATGTCCGGCGGCCACGGGCCAGTTCACGTCGTTGAACAGGGCCTTGGGGCAGTTGTTGTAGGTCACCGGGCCCTTGCAGCCGAGCTTGTAGAGGCACCAGCCCTTGCGGGCCTCTTCGGAATCGAAGGAGGGAGCGAATTCACCGGCTTCAAAGTGGGGAAGACGTTCACACAGCTCATGCACCGTATGACCGTAGAAGGCCAGAGGACGGTTCAGCTTGTCGAGCTCGAGCTTCACGCCGGAGAGCACGGCGGCAATGGTGCCGATGAGATTCAGCGGATTCGGGGGGCAGCCGGGAACGTTGATGGCCTTGATGCCGAGATCGGCGAAGCAGTCGTTCACGCCCTTGCAGCCGGAAGGATTGGGGGCGGCCGACGGGATGCCGCCGAAGCAGGCGCAGGTGCCGTAGGAAATGACGGCCTTGGCTCCGGGCAGCACTTCCTTGTTGATGGCGTACATGGTCCGGCCGCCGATGGTGCCGTACAGGCCGTCCATGGCGGTGGGGATGGCACCTTCCACGACACAGACATAGCCGTTGGGGTTCTTCATGGCCTGATGAAGGGCGTCTTCCGCGGCCTCACCGGCAGCGGCCATGATGGTTTCCTGATAGTCGAGGGAAATGGTATCGAGGATGAGCTCGTCGATGAAGGGCTTGCTGGCGCGCAGAAGCGCTTCCGTGCAGCCCGTGCATTCCGCGTCGTGCAGATAGATGACGGCGGGACGCGAGGCGGACGTGAGCGCCTTGGCCATGGCGGGGGCAAACGTGGGCCCCATGCCCATGGCCACAGCCACAGTAGAACAGAATTTCAGAAAGTCGCGACGCGAGACGCCACGTTTTTCAAGGCGTTCTTCCGCGCCTTCTTTCCCCAGACCAATGGAGATTTGCATAAGGCCCTCCTGGCGCTGATAGACAGGATTTTTCCGCGAAGGCTTCCATGGCGGCGGGAAGGTCGCGGCTTTTGCCGATAAAAGAACAAGTCATGCGCTGACGCATGAGCTTCTTCTGATATTACTTTATACCCCACTCTAGCATCAGAGAAGGGGCAGGTCAACCGAAGAGAATCTTTTTCTCGAAGAAATGATAGAAAAATCACATGGTTCCACACTTCGCCCGTCATGTTCGGCAAGTGCGGGAGATGACAGTCTTTTTCTTCGTCTTGCCGCGCCTCTAGGCGAGCATGTCCTTGAGCTCTTCGAGCACGCTCTCCGGAGTGATCCCCATGATGCAGGCGTTGCCTTTCGGGCAGGAGCCCGACCCGTGCAGCGAGCAGGGACGGCAGGCCATGGCAAGCTGCACCACGCGGTCCTTCTCGCCGGAAGGAAAGAATCCCCATTCCCGGCAGGTGGGGCCGAACATGGCAAGGGCGGGCGTATCCACGGCCGTGGCGATGTGCATGGGGCCGGAGTCGCCGGTGACGAGCACGTCGGCGGCAGAGATGAGGGCGAACAGTTCGCGCAGGGCCGTCTTGTTGACGAAGCTGCGGGCTTCTTCCTTTTCGGGCAGCCCTTCGCCCTGTCCCACCCAGAAATATCCTATGCCTGCCTCCTCGAGCATGGAGGCAAAGCGCAGCCACACGTCCATGGGCCAGGTCTTGGCCTCATGCGTGGCAAAGGGATGCAGCGCCACGACGGGTTCGCCGTCGGCATGAAGCGGGGCGAGCAGTTCTTCGGCCCGCACTTTTTCGTCCTGCGTGAGAAAGATGCGGGGACGAAGTTCCGAGGCGGAAGGCACGTCCTTTTTGTCGTAGAGCCCGATGGCGTAGCGCTGCGGAACGTTGTAGCGGCGCAGCTCCTCCCCGAAGAAGCGTCCCTTGCTCCACAGGAAGATGCGGCGGGCCAGAGACATCTTGCTGTAGCAGATGATGGCGTCGCGCCAGATGCGCGCCAGCATGGCGGAACGGATGTTGCGGTGCAGGTCGAGCAGGGGGGAGTTGCGGTACTTTTCCATGAGGCCGCGGAAGTTCATGGCCTGCGTCTGACCGTGCAGATCGTTTTCGTCGAAGCCTATGACGTTGAGCACGGCGGGATTGTGGTTGAAGACGGGCTCGAAGGCTTCTTTGGTGATGACCGTGAACATGGTTCCGTGCTTTTCGTGCCAGTCGAGAAGAACGCCCGTGGTGAGCACCACGTCGCCCAGGGAGCTGAAGCGCACGGCGACCATGTGCTTGTTGCTTATTGTGGAAGAATAACGTGCCATGCAGACCTGCCTGTAAAAGTTGGTTCCGCGCTTCGGGGAAGACGGGAGACGACAACATGGACTGCCGTGATGAGAAAGAAGGGACCTTCGTCTGCGGCGGAACATTCCCGGATGCGGTGCTTTTCTTTTTAAGTGGCGGAAACGGACGCGTCAACAGCCGGCTTCCGTCGGGGGAGCGGCAGCTTTTGCCGGGACCCGGGCGAAGCTCTCCGGGCGGAGCGTGCTGGCACTGACGTTTTGCCTGTTCCGCTTTTCAGCGGGAGAAGAATTTTGGGAAGCTTTGGCGACGGAGCCGGAGGGGGCGGCCGTCTGACGAAAAAAGCCCGGAAGGAAAAGCCTTCCGGGCCTGATGACGGAGTGTCGTTTCTGCGGGGCATGCGGGAACGGACGCCGGATTTCCGGTTCCGTGTCCGGCACGTTACTTCGTGCCGAAGATGCGGTCGCCCGCGTCGCCGAGTCCGGGAATGATGTAGCCGTGTTCGTTCAGCTGATCGTCAAGGGCGGCGCCGTAGATCTCGACAT
>CAJJMX010000034.1 GCA_905192935.1 uncultured Mailhella sp. | reverse complement strand
TGAAAAACGCGCATTTTTCGCGCCATTTATCCCGACGATCCGCCGGTTCAAGAGGTTCCGCCATGTCATCCATTCAGGCTACCCGTATGCTTACCCCGGGCCCCACGCCCATTCCCGACCGTGTCCGTCTGGCCATGGCCGCTCCGCTTCTTCATCACCGCAAGGATGCGTTCAAGGCCATTCTGGCCGAAAACCAGGTCATGCTGAAGAGCCTCTTCTGCACAAAGTCCCCGGTTCTTCCGCTGGCATGCTCCGGCACCGGCGGCATGACCGCGGCGGCCTTCAACCTGTTTGCTCCCGGAGAGAAGGTCCTCGTGGCCACGGCAGGCCACTTCGGCAACCGCTGGGTGGACATCGTGAACATGCGCGGCCTTGAGCCCGTGGTGCTCCGCAAGGAGCCCGGCACCTCCTTCGATCCCGAAGAAATACGCGCCATGCTCGATGATGATCCCGCCATACGCGGCGTGTTCATGCAGATTTCCGAAACCTCCACCGGCGTCCTGCATCCCGTGCAGGAAGTGGCGGCCATCACCCGCGAGAGAAACGTTCTGCTCGTGGCCGACGGCATTTCCGCCGTCTCCATCTCTCCCGTGCGCATGGATGAATGGGGCATCGACTGCCTCATCACCGGCTCGCAGAAGGGACTCATGCTTCCTCCGGGGCTGGCCTTCGTGGCGCTTTCTCCCCGTGCGTGGAAGCGTGCCGCCGAAGTGCAGCCCCAGTGCTACTACTTCGACCTCACGGCGGAACGCACAAGCTGCGAAAAGAACCAGACGCACTACACGTCTCCCATAAGCCTGCTCGTGGGCCTGCACGAAGCGCTCACCATGCTGCAGGAAATGGGCATGGACAACGTGTTCAAAAAGCAGTGGGCCCTGACGCAGATGGCAAGAACCGGCATCGCCGCCATGGGCATGGAACTCTTCGTCAAGGAAGAAGGCCGCTACACCTGGGGTCTGACCAGCGTGCGCATGCCCGACGATCTGCCCGCCGGTCCCATCGTGGCCAAGGCCTTCAAGGAATGCGGCGTCATCCTCACCGCCGGACAGGGCAGCCTCAAGGACAAGGTGCTTCGTCTTGCCCACATGGGCTGGATAGACTGGGGCGACCTTGCCGCCGGTCTGCACGCCCTGGCCTGGAGCCTGCCCGAAAAGCCTTCGGGAGACTATCTCGAAAAGGCGCTCGACGCCTATCACAGGGCTCTCGGAGAGTAAAAACAGGCCGCTCCTATGGACATCTAAGGACCGGTCCGGCTTGTCCGGACCGGTCCTTCTTTGCACGCAGCGCAGGAACTCGGCGCGCCCGCGTTCAAGCATCCGAAGATATCTGCGCGGCTTCCTTGTTCAGCGCAGCAGCATGAAGACGCCCGTGAATACGCACAGAAAAGCTATGGCCTTCTTGAGAAGGCCCGTATTCATATGGGCTGCGGCCCGGATGCCCGCCCATACGCCTGCGCTCTGCAGCACCACGGAAAGAAGCGCCACCTGCCAGTTTATCTGATCGATGATGATGTTGCCCACGCTTCCAGAGAGACAGGCAAACATCTGGAAGGGCTGGGCCGCGGCCACCGTGGCCATGGGAGAAAAGCCCATGACTATCATCATGGGGACGGAAAGCACGGGACCGCCCATGCCGGTCAGTCCGGCCATGAATCCCACAAAGGACCCCACGAAGAGAAGGTAACGGAATCGCCCGCGTTCCGTGGACATGCTGCGCAGAGGATGCGGCTGCCGCAGCGCGGCGATGCCGGAAAGGATGATGAGCACGGCCAGAATGGCGCCGAGCGCCACATCGCCCACCACATGCTTGGTCAGCGCTCCGAAAACGCTGAAGAGTGCGGCACCGATGCATTGAGGGACGACGATGTCCCTTTTCAGATTGCCGCGTCGCCAGTGCAGGAAGGTGCCGACTGCCGCAGTAAAGAAAAAGCTGCACAGCGCCGTGCCCGACGAGAGCGACAACGACATTCCCGTGCCGTACTGTATGGCGGGAATGAGCAGTATGCCGCCGATGCTGGTGGCTCCGCAAAGAAAACCCACGACCACGAAACTTGCGATAAGAAACATCGACATGTTCAGTTCCCCCGACCGTCCGAACAAGGTCCGGCATTTTCCGCAAAACGTCCGCCCTGTGCAGCGCTGCCTATGCACTTCGGCATATTGTTGCGGAATAATGCGCGACGTTCCGTCTCCGGACGATGTCCGAATTTTCCGAGATGTCGGTCAACATACCGGCATACATGATAAAATTGTTTTTCTTGTCCCTCGTGCCCTTACGGCATGAATTATGCAGGAAACCTGAAAAGGAACCTGCATCCCTGAGAGAATCCCATGAAGCTTTTCCTTGCCACGGCCTTCTGTCTGACGCTCTTTGCCCTGAACTCCATTCTGTGCCGGGCGGCGCTTACCGTCTGGGGCATGGAGCCCCTTCACTACACCGCCGTCCGCGGCCTTTCCGCCGCCGCCATGCTGGCGCTCCTGTGCGCCTTGCATGTGATACGCGGAAGTTCCGACCGAGGTTCCGTATGGAAACAGGCCTGGGCGGAAAGTTCCTGGACCGGTTCCCTGTTTCTCTTCCTGTACATGATCTGCTTTTCCCTCGCCTACATGACCATGCCTTCGGCAGCAGGAACGCTCATCATCAACACGTCCGTGCAGTTCGGCATGGTGGGATGGGGACTTCGGCACGGCATGCGTCTTACGGCCATGCAGGGCGCAGGTCTTGCCGCCGCCATTGCCGGGCTCATCGCCCTGCTTTCTCCGGGACTCACGGCTCCGCCTCTGACGGGCTCTCTGCTCATGGTGATTTCCGGTCTCGCCTGGGGAGGCTACAGCGTATGCGGACGAGGAGCCTCCTCCGCCTCTCTGGCCACGGCGGGCAACTTCTTCCGCTGCGCCGTCGCAGGCCTCGTGACGGCGCTTGCCGCCATGATGCTGGAAGGAAACGCCCACCCCGCGGCCTGGGCCTGCGCCGCAGGCGCCGGAGCCATAGCCTCCGCTCCGGGCTATGTCCTGTGGTACGCCATCGTACCCCGCTACAGCCTGACCGGAGCATCCATCATACAGCTCAGCGTGCCGCTCATCACCGCGGCCCTTGCCGTGCCGCTGCTCGGAGAACCCGTCACTCTGCGCCTGGCCCTGTGCGCCGTTCCCATTCTCGGCGGCATAGCCCTCACCCTTGCCTCCCCGAAAAAGGAGGAAAAGCACCCCTGAGACTCACAGAACCTTCAGACCGTGCTTCTCCAGATCCTTTATCTTGCGGAACATGGTGCTTCTGTCCATGCGGAGCATCTTCGACGCCGCCGTCATGTTGCCGGAAAAACGCGCTATGGCGGCACGCAGCATCCGACATTCCATCTCGCGCATGATGTCGTGATAATCCTTGCCTTCAAAATCGAATTCCGCGTCCGAAGGCCCCGGCTCTCTCGGCTGGGCTGAGGGACTGATGGGCAGATTGAACGATCTCACCACGTTTTTGGGACAGGTGACCACGGCTTCCTGCATCATGCTCTTGAGCTCGCGCACGTTGCCCGGCCACTCATAGGAGAGGAGCAGATCCTCCACGTCGTCGCCCATGGTGACGGGTCTGTTGTACTTTTTGGAAAAGTACTGGAGGAAGAATCTGGCCAGCGGCATGATGTCGTCCTTCCTTTTGCGCAGGGGAGGAATGTTCAGGACCGCTATCTTCAGCCGGTAATAAAGATCGCTGCGGAACTCTCCCCTGGCCACGGCCTTTTCCAGATCCTTGTTCGTGGCGGCAATGACGCGCACATCCACGTTCTTCGGCGTGTTCGCCCCCACCCTGACAATGACGCCGTCCTGCAAAAAGCGCAGAAGTCTCGTCTGAAGCGTCAGCGGAAGTTCGCCTATCTCGTCGAAGAACACGGTGCCCCCGGCCGCAGCCTCAATGAGCCCTATGCGACCTCCCCGGCTCGCGCCGGAAAAGGCTCCGCCTATGTAGCCGAACAGTTCCGACTCTATGAGGTTGGGAGAAATGCTTCCGCAGTCCACCTTGATGAACGGCTTGTCGGCCCTGCGGCTCATGGCATGAATGCGCTGCGCCATGACATCCTTGCCCACGCCTGTTTCTCCGAGAATGAGAATGGAGATGTCCGTCTGCGCCATGATGCGGGCCTTGGAAAGAAAGGCCTCCATGGCGGAGCTGAAAATGAAGTTGCTTCCGTCCTCGGCGGCCTCAAGACCGGAGTTGTTGGTCAGACGGACCAGCGTGTTCAGAAGATCGCGCTGATGCGCGAGCTTGTTCTCCATGTCCACGATGGTGCTGATGTCGCGGATGAAGGTGATGCACATGACGACCTTGCCGTTCCCGTCAAGGATGGGAAAGCCGTCCAGCGACAGATGCCGTCCGTTGGAAAGGGTCTGGATCTTGGACACGGGCTTTCCGCTGCTGATGACTTCGGGATTGACGGCCACATCGAACACGCCTTCCGCGACAATGCTCGTGGCCTTGCGTCCCATCATCCACTTTTTGGAAAAACCGCTCAGCTCCTCATACTTTTTGTTGACGAAAAGGCATGTGGAGTCCGCATCGCTTATCCAGATGCCGTCCTGAAAAACATCAAAGGCCTGTTCCATATATTCAAGAAGCATGGGATCCATGAACAACCCGACACGAGAATAAAAGGTTCTTCCAGCCCGAACATTCTGCAATAAATTCATTTCTCTCTCAACCAGCTCCTCAGGGGCTTCTGCCGGACTTGCGACGCAAGACGAAAAGGGGGTCGCCGCGGCGCCGCGGCGACCCCCTTCACACCGAGTCCCCGGACCGGAACAGGGCGCTCTACTCTTCGGGAAGATCCAGTACCCGGCAGGCGTTCTTGTACATGATCTTTTCGCGCACGTCGTCGGGAAGATCCATGGCGGCATAGTTGGCCAGACATTCTCCCTGTTCCACAAAGGGATGGGCGCTTGCAAACACCACCTTGTCGGCAATCATGGACTTCATGGCGCTCAGGTAGGTCTCGCACATGGGGGCCACTTCGTATTCCGAGATGTCCATGTACACGTTCTTGTTGCGATAGCAGGCGTAAATGGCCTCATGCACGTACGGATAGCCGCCGTGGCTCATGACTATCCTGAGTTCGGGGAAGTCGCGGGCCACCACGTCCACGTCGCGGGGGTCGGTATAGGTCATCACGGCGCCGGGAACCTGAGGCGGCGGAGCCATGGTGATGAACACGGGCACATTCAGCTCGCAGCACTTGGCATAAATGGGGTAATAACGGGCCTCGCAGGGGCTCAGGTGGGCAAGATAGGGATCGGTGGCGATACCCTTCATGCCGTATTCCTTCACCACCTTTTCCACTTCACGCACGGCGTCCATGCCCTTGTGGGGATCAATGCCCCAGAAGCCGAGGAACATGTCGGGATAGGCGCGGCAGAATTCCAGCACGCTGCCGTTGTTGTCGGGGAAGCCGTAGGTGGTCTGGCAGTCGCGGCCGGTAATGACGCAGCGCGTCACGCCGCGGGCCTTGAGGTCCGCCACGATCTCGTCGAGTGTCTGAGGCTGCCATTTGTCAAAGCCGCTGGCTTCGCAGCTGGCCTTGAACATGGTGCTGTTCTTGATGCCGTTCAGAATGGCCTCGGTATGAGGCCGGAAACGGAAGTCGATAATCTTCATCACCAGTCCTCCCTGGTTGAAGGATCATGCATAAAAAGGAGCTACTTTGCGCCTCGTTCCTCGTCCACGATGGCCTGAACGCGCGCGGCGACGCCGGCGGGCAGGGAAACTTCGCCCATGGGATACTCTCTTCCCAGGAACATGTACTTCTGCGTTCCCAGGCGATGGTAGGGCAGCGCTTCATAGGAAACGTTGGCGTAGCCCTTGAGCAGACGGCCTATGGAGCGGGCGGTTTCGTCATCGTCGTTGAAGTCGGGGATGACGGGCGTGCGCACCAGCACGGGCTTGTCGGGGAAGGCTTCCAGAAGCTTCTTCAGATTGGAGAGAATGAGCTCGTTGCCCACGCCCGTGGCCCACTTGTGCTTTTCGGAGTCGGTGTGCTTGACGTCGAAAAGGATGTTGTTGAGAAGCGGAGCAGCCTCTTCCATGGTTTCCCACGGCACGCAGCCGCAGGTTTCGACGGCCGTCTTGATGCGGCGTCTGCGGGCCTCGCGAAGAAGCGCCAGAGCAAACTTTTTCTGGAACAGCGGCTCGCCGCCGGAAATGGTCATGCCGCCGCCGGAACGGGAATAGAAAATGGAGTCCTGAGCCACCACGTGAAGCACGTCCTCGACCGTGCGGTTCTTGCCGTACACGATGAGGCTCTGCGCGGGACACGCCGAGGCGCAGGCGATGGTTTCGCAGTCGTTGCAGTGGGTGCAGTCGATGTCGAGCGCGCCGTTGACCGCGCGAATGGAGCCGTAGGGACAGGCGGGGATGCAGAAATTGCACTTGGCCGGAGAAATGCAGCGGGTGGGGTTGAAGGCCATCTGCGGCTGCGGTTTCTGGGATTCGGGATTGCTGCACCAGCGGCAGGCCAGAGGACAGCCCTTGGTGAACACTATGGTGCGTATGCCCGGACCGTCGTGAACGGAATATTTTTGAATGTTGAACACCAGGCCGGTGACCTTTCTGTCCTCAAACGTACTCATGATAACCTCGCGTGCGGCTGCGAAAAAGGGGCGCTCTGCCCTTCGGAAACGTCGCGCCCGGCATCGGGCGCGTTCCGCCAAAAGAAAACCGGCTCCTCCCCGGCAAGGAGGAGAAGCCGGCGGGGCGTCAGGCCCCTTGTCTGTTACAGATCGTCGTGATCGGTACGGGCGATCAGGTCATTCTGAAGGTCAGGCGACAGATCCACGAAGTAGGCGCTGTAACCGGCCACGCGGACGATGAGGTTGCGGTACTTCTGCGGGTCCTTCTGGGCCGCAATGAGCGTTTCCTGATTGAGCACGTTGAACTGCAGGTGCCACAGCTTGAGGTCGCACCAGGTGCGGATGAACTGCACCAGCTTTTCGGTGCCGGCTTCGCCTTCCACGCTCTTGGGGGTGAACTTGATGTTCAAAAGACGCGCGGCGCGGTTGCGCAGGCCGTAGTTCTTGGTCTTGTAGTTGGAGAGCAGAATGGCGGTAGGTCCGTTCACGTCCGCGCCGTGGGAGGCGGAGGAGCCGTCGGAGAGCGGGAACCATTCGGTACGGCCGTTGGGCGTGGCGCTCACCACCTTGCCGAAAGGCACGTGGGAGGTGAAGGGCACGTAGCGCACGTCGTTGTTGATGCCCATTTCGGGGGAGTACTTCTGGGCGAATTCCACGCAGATGCGGTCGATGGCCTTGCCGATTTCGTCGGCATAGGGATCGTCGTTGCCGTAGCAGGGGCAGCTCTTCACGAGCTGCTGGATGTCTTCGTAGCCCACCCAGTTGTGGTCCATGGCTTCAAGGAGCTGATCCATGGTGATGCGCTTTTCTTCAAACACCAGCTTCTTGATGGCGGCCAGGGAGTCGATGACCGTGCCGAAGCCCATGAATTCGAAGTAGCCGAAGTTGGCGCCTTCGGGGATGATGCGGGTATGCAGGTCGAGGCAGTACTTCATGCACAGATCGTGCAGAGCGGAGCCCATGGGCTGGGCGAAGTGTTCGGCTCGGACCTTGGTGACGATGTACTGCTGGGTGAACGTGGCGCGCAGGAACAGGTCCTGCTGAGCCTTGTAGGCTTCCCACATGTCGTCCCAGGTCTTGAAGGTGCGGGGATCGGGAGTCTTCACGCCGAGCTGCTCGTCGCCGTACTTCTTCATCTTGCCCTGACGCAGAGCCATTTCCAGAGCTGCGGCGAAGTTGGTGTACGCGCCGCCGGAGGTGTAGGTATCGCGGTTGGGCATACGGGTTTCGGTGCAGCCGGACACGGCGTAGTCCAGAGCTTCTTCAAAGGTTCCGCCCTTGGAGGCGTACAGCGGCACGACTTCTTCGTCGTTGCAGAGCTTGGGGAAGCCGGAGCCGTACTTGATGGTTTCGGCCACGTCCCACAGGTATTCGTCGGGAGAGAGCGAATGCACGCGGGCGGCGAGGTCGGGATAGTGCAGGGGGAACTCACGCTTGGAGCGCAGGAACAGGTGGGTCAGTTCGTTGGTGGCGTCCACGCCGTCCTTGGTCTGTCCTCCGATGGTCACGGCTTCCCAGTGCGCGTAGCCTTCGTTGAAGGCGCCGCCCTGAGGAGAAATGTACATGTCGATGAATTCGGCCATGCCGACCCACATGCATTCCAGAAGTTCCATGGCCTTCTCTTCGGTGAGCACGCCGGCTTCCATGTCCTGCTTGTAGTAGGGATAGAAGTACTGGTCCATGCGGCCGTTGGAAATGGTGGTGCCGGTCTTCTGCTCGATGCGGGAGAACATCTGGACGAACCACTGGGACTGCACGGCTTCGTAGAAGTTGCTCGCGGGCTCCGCAGGCACCTTTTCAGCGATCTCGGACATTCTCTGAAGTTCGGCCTTGCGCACGGGATCCTTGGTGACGGCGGCCACTTCGCGGGCCTTGGCGGCGTAGCGGCGGGCCCAGAGGACGATGGCGTCGCACACGATGACCACGGCTTCCAGGAAGGGACGCTTGTCGGCCTGATCCACGGGGCTCGCGGGATCAAGGGCGGCCAGCTTGGCTTCGGCTTCGGCCTTGATGCCGTTGAAGCCGCGCTTGAGCACCTTCTCGTAGTCATGCACCCACTGGATGGAGGAACGGAAGGAAGAGGTTTCGTTCACCACGAAGCGGGAGATGAGGCCTTCGTCGTCCACGTAGGTGAGCTTGTGGACCCATTCGGGGAGAGCCTTGTTCAGGGCTTCATGATAGGTCTTGCCCTTCCAGTAGGGAGCGATCTCCTCCATGACGATCTTGGCATCTTCGGGGCTTATGGTGGCGGGAGACTGCTCACGGGTGGGCAGGTCGCGCACGGCGATGTCGAGGAAGTCGCCGTCGAGTTCAGGATACAGGATGCCGTAACGGCCGAGCTTGGAACCGGCGCGGCCGAGCAGAAGCTGTCCGTCCTCGACTTCCACGGTCATGTTCTTGGCGATGTGCATGAGCGCCTTGGCCCAGCGGAGCACGAGAGGCTGACCTTCCGTTTCCTTCATGGACTGGGTGAAGTACAGGGCGCGTTCCACGTCGATGACGGGAGTCTGACCTTCGAACTTGGCGATGAGGTCGAACACGCGGGCATGCGTGTCATAATACTTGTCCTTCTTGCCCTTCTGTTCGTCAAAGATGCGCTGTTCCTGCGGGGAATGGCATTCACAGGCTTCGGGGTTGAGCATTTCAATGGCACTCATGACTGAACTCCTTGATGGTTCGTTTCGGACCGGGCTTTCGCTCATGATCCGGGAGCGGGCGGCTCCTGAAAATGGGTGAGGTGGGAGACTCCCTCCCGGGAATATTCCCGGGAAGGTCCTGACGGCCGTGTGTATGCCGGTTTAGCCGGCTCCGCCGACAAGGCAGAGGGGAATCGCCGGGATGTAGGTGATGAGCAGAAGAACGAGCAGCATGAGTCCGATCATGGGCAGAGAGGCCTTGGCTATCTGCTCGATGCGGGTTCCGGATATGCCGCTGGCAACGAAGAGGTTGACGCCCACGGGCGGGGTGAGGAAGCCGATGGCCAGGTTCACCACCATGATGATGCCGAAGTGCAGGGGCGACACGCCCACGCCGGTGACGATGGGCAGAAGGATGGGCACCAGGATGACGATGGCGGCCAGAGCTTCCATGAACACGCCCACGATGAGCAGAAGCACGTTGATGATGAGCAGAATGGCGATCTTGCTGCTGGTGAATCCGAGGATGGCGCGGGCGATGGTCCCGGGCACGTCCTCGATGGTCATGATGTTGCCGAACAGCGTGGCCATGGCCATGAGCACGATGATGACGGACGAGGTTTCACAGGCTTCCACGCAGCAGGCGCACACCTTGCGCAGGTCGAGCTCGCGGTAGATGAACACGCCCACGATGAGGCCGTAGAAGGAAGCCACGGCTGCGGCTTCGGTGGGGGTCATGAGGCCGCCGTAAATGCCGCCGAGCACGATGACCGGCACAAGAAGCGCCCACTTGGCATCCCAGAAGGCACGGGTCACGGTGCCCACGGTACGGGTGCGGGAGGAGCCGCGCCAGTTGTTTCTGCGGGCGGCGTAGTAGGAATAGCCCATGAGCACGGCGCCGGTAAGCACGCCGGGCACGATGCCGCCGATGAAAAGATCACCGATGGAGACCTGAGCGGCAATGCCGTACACCACGAAGGGATTGCTCGGCGGAATCATGACGCCTATGGCGCCGGAGGCCGCCACGATGGCCGCGGCAAAGGTCCTGCTGTAGCCTCTCTCCTCCATGGCCGGAATGGTGAGCGCACCGATGGCCGCCACGGTGGCCGGTCCGGAACCGCTGATGGCGCCGAAGAACATGCAGGTCGCCACGGTGGTGAGCGCCATGCCGCCGTACATGCCGCCCACGAGTTCGTCGGCCAGGGCAAGCAGGCGCTGGGAAAGTCCGCCCGCGCCCATGAACACGCCGGCCGCGATGAAGAACGGAATGGCCATGGTGGGGAAGCTGTCCAGAGAGGTGAAGGACACCTGGGCAAGATATTCGATGGGCAGGGTGTCGGCACAGAGAATGGTGGTGAGGGCGGACATGCCGAGGCCTATGGCAATGGGCACGCCGGTCACGCAGAAGACAAGGAAGTAGCCGAAGAGCGCAGGTACGGGATCGATGTACTCGGCAAGAACGCAGGGAGACATGACCGCAAGGGCGACGACCACGCCGATGACGGAATCGAGAATACCCGTCACTTTGACCTGCTTTGCCAGGGACTGAAGGAGCCGAAGGCTCATGAGGCCGAAGCCGAGGGGCAGAATGAGATAAGGAATGAGGAAGGGGATGCGCATGGCAGCGGTATGCTGGGGGAAGCGCTGCAGACGTTCAATCTGTCCCCATCCGTAGTAGGCGATGGTAAGGGTGAGCATGAGGAAGATGACTTCCACAAAGATCCAGCTTATGCGCTGAAGGCGCGCAGGGAGCATCTGATACACGAAGTCGATGCGGATGGAGCTGCGCTTGCGGATGGCCACGCTCACGGCGATGTAGGAAATCCAGATGAAAATGTAGCGGGAAATTTCTTCGGTCCACACGGCCGCGCCCGCGCGGTCGATGAACGGAGTGATGAAGTAGCGGTAGATGACCTGCCAGGTGATGAAGAAAATGATGGCGAGAAGGCCTGAAACCAGAAAGATATTTTCAAAATTCTCGTCAAGCCAGTGCAGAATGCCGGGGGATTTTTCAGTGTTGGTGCTCATGGATTTCAAGCCTCAGAGATAAGAATGAAGCGGGCGGAACCTGTCCGCCCGCAGACGGATTACTTCTGGGTATCGGCAATGAGCTTCAACAAGTTGGCGTCGATTTCCTTGGAGAACTGATCGCGCACGGGCTGAGTGCGCTTGTAGAGCTCGGCTTTTTCCTCATCGGAGAGCATGTGGATCTTGATGCCCCTGTCACGGAAGGCCTGCCAGGCCTTTTCTTCCAGCTTCACGGTTTCGGCGCGTTCCCACACGGTGGCTTCATGGGCGGCATCCATGATGATCTTCTGCTGCTCGGCGCTGAGACTGTTCCACTTGTCCAGGTTCATGAGCAGGATGTGCATGGAATAGTTGTGTTCGGAATTCATGGCATACTTCAGAACTTCGGTATGCTTGGCGTCGTTGAGAAGGGAGAAGGTGTTGCCCTCGGCATCCACGGTGCCCTGCTGCAGAGCGGTATAGGTTTCGCCCCAGGCCACGGGGGCCGGGTTCATGCCGAGTTCAGTGGCCACGGCCACTTCCACGGGGGAGTCGGTGGTACGGACCTTGAGGTTCATGAGGCTCTTCACCGAGTCCAGAGGCTTGGTGGCGCTGACGAAATTGCGGTAGCCGTATTCACTGAACATGATGGTCTTCAGGCCGCACTTTTCCGCGACCTTGTCCAGAGCCTTGCCGAGTTCGCCTTCATCAAGAGCCTTGTAGAGGTTCTGCTGATATTTGGACGACGTCACGTAAGGCAGGTCTATCGCCATGTAGTCCTTGGAGAAGCTGGCCAGGTTGGGCGTGGAGCTGGAAGACATGTCCAGAGTGCCGGCCTGAGCGGCTTCGGTGGTCACGCGGTCGGAACCGAGCTGACAGTTGGGAAAAATCTGAATCTTGATCTTGCCGCCCGACTTTTCCTTAACAAGGGCCGCAAACTTTTCGTATCCCAAGGTGACGTTGTTGCCCGGAGCCATGGGGTGACCGAGACGCAGGGTGAGGGGACGGGCGGCTTCGGCAGGAACACTCACGCCCATCAGGCCCAGGACGGCCGCGCCACAAAGCAACGTACGAAAAAGTTTCATGGTTTCTCCTTCTCGGTGTTATACGATTAGCCGGTCCATCCGGCATGTTTTCAAAGGAAGCCGTTTGATACTTTTTGTGCAATTCATCATTTCCGAGAATCACAGCCCCAAGGACGCTCTTAAATAAGCAAGAAGCATGCCAAGATGAAAGTTTTTCTGATTTTTTTAAAATATTAT
>CAJJMX010000033.1 GCA_905192935.1 uncultured Mailhella sp. | reverse complement strand
CTGCGGAGTGCTGTCGATGAAGAGATCGCCGCCATGGGCGGCGGCGAGCTCCCACACCCTTGAAAGAAGAGCGCTCTGCCTGCCGCGGGGAGGCAGAGCCTCGCCGTTGTCGGACACGGTGAACTGAAGATGTCCGGGATGCGTGCTCGAGGGCGAGCGGCGCACGTGCAGACTGACCGCACCGCGGGAGGAAGCCCGCACGGAGTCGGCCAGAACGAGCGTGAGCAGCGCGGTCAGACGCGAGACGTCCCCGCGGAACTTCTGCCCTATCTGGGGAGCCACGTACCAGGCCAGTCCGAGCCCCTTCTTTTCCGCATCCTCAAAGACCGAGGCAAAAACATTCCTGATGACCTGCCGAAGCTCGAACACCTGCACGGAACTTTCCGGCAGGGTATCAGGGGAAGTATGGTCGAGCGCATGTTCCGAAAGCCGTCTTGCGGCGGACACCATGGCGTCGGCATGAGTCATGATGTCCGGCTTGTCCTTGTCCACACCCGCGCGGGAAAGCGCAAGATCCAGCCGGCAGGCTTCCTCAAAAAGCTCTTCCGCGGTGCTGCGGAACGTGCGACGGAGCGCGGCGAGACTGTTGTCCTTGTAGGTGTTGGCCCGGGCTTCTCCGTTTCTGCGCGGAGCCACGTCCAGAGAGAGTTCCTGCTCTGCGGCAGGTTCATCCTTGTGCGGTGCGGCGGAGGCAAGAAAGAGCAGTCCCGCCGTCTGTCCCGCCTGCACGGCAAGCCCCCACCAGGGACTTTCCAGTCCGTGCAGCATGCCCCAGAGAGAAACCGCCGCGCCCCCGCCCATGGAAAGGCAGGCCAGCGCGAAGGGACCGCTTCCCTGCACGCCCCTGAACACCAGCACTATGGCAGGAATGAAGCATATGACGGCGGCAAGAGGCCAGAGAGACAGCAGTCTTGCCGTCCACGCCATGCCCGGCAGAAGCGGAACAATGGCCGCACACGCACCCGGCAGGGCGAAGAGCAGAAAAAAGGTGTCCACGAAAGGCGAGGTCACCCGCGTGCGCATAAGCACGCGCCCGGCATGAGGCAGCATAAAAAGCGCCACGGCCGCGCCGAACATCCCGGGGAAGGACGCCGTGCCCAGGCTTCCCGAAGGCGTGGCGGGCACGCCCCACCATATCTGCGCCATGGCGGCAAAAGCCAGAAGTCCGGTCCAGAACCTGCCCTCCCCCCGCTCCGTCACGCTGAGCAGCAGACAAAGCACGCCGAGAAGCGCAAGTCCGGCCAGAGAAAGCAGCGTTCCCAGCCTGTCCGGAGAATCCATGACCGCATGGGAAGAACAGAGCGCCGGATGGAACCACAGGCCCGGCAGACCGTTCATGCGCACAAGCACCTGACCCTGCCTGCCGGCGGACAGAAGATCGTACACGCCCCGCGACTCGGCCTTCACCGTCTGCCAGTTCCGGCCGTCCGGAGAGATCCACGTCTCGACGCCTCCGGGCATCTGCGTGCCGAGATCGAGCCAGAGCGTATGCGGGGCGGAATCCTTCACGTCGGAAAGTTTGAGATGCAGCCACAGCGTTCCCGTCTCGCGGGAAAGCACGTTCACCCCGTAGGGCTGAAAGTCCTCCAGCCTTTCGAGCACGGCGGACTGAGTCAGCGTCCCGCTCTGATCCAGAAACATGGACAGGAAGGGCAGCACGCTCACGCGCACGGCAGAAGAACGCTTCTCCACGGGAGGAGGCGATAAGGGCTGAGGCTCGGCACGTATGGTCACAGGTTCCGGCACCAGCACGGCAGGCGCAGGTTCGGCAATGACGGGATCAGCCTGAAGCTCTTCGGCAGACAGGGGAAAAGGCAGACTGAGCAGCGCCCACAGAAGGACGGCGGCGAGTCCAAAGCAGGAACGGAAAACGGAAAACGGAAACATGACAATCCCGTATGATTACTTCTTGATGCGGTCGCGGACAGGCTTGCCCGCAGGATCTGTGGCATCGGGATAGAGCTCGATCACACGCTTCCACAGAGGAAGGGCTTCGGAAGCGCGTCCCATCCCCTCAAGAAGCCATGCGCCGTGCACCAGAGCCGGAGCAAAGGCATCGTTGAGCGCGACGGCCTGTTCATAGGCGGCGAGGGCCGTGGTCTTTTTGCCCTGGGCCTCAAGCTGCAGCGCGGCATCCACCAGTATCTCCGGCATGATGTCCTGAAGCTTTGCGCCGCTTGCCAGCGTAAGGGAGGGATTCTCCCTGAGCACCGACTGCCAGAAGGTCACGGCCTGAACCGGCTGCTCCAGATCGAGCAGCATGGTCACGCCCTTGTTGAACACGGCGTTCCTGTGCCCGGGCTGATCCTTGAGCGCCTGATCGTAACATTCCACGGCCTTCGCAGGCTCTCCCTTCATGCGGTACATGCTGCCCATGTCGGTGCGCACGTCGGCATTGCGGGGCTCAAGACGCAGCGACGCCTGATAGGCTTCTATGGCCCCGTCGGGGTCCCCGAAGTCAAAGCAGGCATTGCCGAGCTTCGTCCATGCCTCGGCGCTCTCAGGCTGCTTCATGGCGTCTTCCCTGAGATGCTTTATGTGTTCCGCCTGCGCCGCAGCGTCGGGCACCGCGGAAGCGGAGGCAGGAGCCTGAACAGGCGCGGGAGCGGAGGCGACGGCGGGCACATCCCGCGAGATCGCCTTGTGCTCTCCCAGCATGTTGCCGCAGACAAATCCCGCGACAAAGGTGACAAGACTCAGGATCACGGCAGAACTGGTCAGCATGGTACCGCGCGTTTTTTCATTCTTCATGGCATGTCCTTATGGACCGGAACGCTACAGCACCCGGGTTATGGTCCAGCCCTCCGCACGGGCAACGGCCTCGGCGTCGGCGCCGCCGAGCACGCAGGGAACGGCCTTTTCAAGAGCTTCGGCCAGATAGGGGGCGAAGTCATGGAAGTCGGAAAGCTTCGTGGCGAGGATCTCCTCGCGGATGCGCTGCCGCTGTTCGTCGGTCTCGCCGCTCATCCAGCGGGAGAAGGCCGCCGCACCCTTGGCTCCGGGCAGCATGTAGGCGTCCACGTCGCCGATGGCTCCCACCACGGCGCGGGTGATGTCGGCCTCGGACAGGGACAAGTTGCCCAGATAGTCCGCCGTCTCACGATAGACGCGCAGCGTGTTCTCCACGTTGGGATCGCGGTAGGACGCAAAGGTGAAGGCTCCTGTGGCCCGGCCGTAACGGGCAAAGCAGCCGTAAGCGCCGCCCTGCACGCGCACGCGGTCCCACAGATAGCCCATGCGCAGATGACGCAGAATGACCGCCTGCGAACCGCTGTAGACGTATCCGGTATCCTTCAGGCTGAGGCCGAGGCCCACATAGTTGACCTGCGCGGGAATACCGAGGAGCTCGGCGCCGGGAAGCGGAGCCAGCACGGGAGCACACGCTTCCAGAGATCGGACGGGCAGACGAGAGGCAAAGGCTTCCAAAACAGGCTGCGAGGCGCAAAGCAGCGCGGCGTCGGCCGTCAGATCGAGCTTCACAGCATTGCGGCGCACGATGCAATCATGCAGCTTCACAAGGTCGTCGCGCACGCTCTGCCAGTCCGCGTCCATGCGCGAGATGAGCTCACGGACGTAAAAAAGTCCGCTCACGCCGTTCAGCTCTTCCGATATGCGTCCGGCAAGAGACAGTCCGCCGTTCAGACGGGTGTTCACAAGAAGATGTCCCGAAGGCACGGCGGCCTGTTCCATGCGGGCCTTCTCCTCAAGAGCCATCTGCATGAAGCGCTCGCGATTGTCGAAGTCGGGCTCGAGAAGGATCTCCTCCATGAGCGACGTCATGCGCTCCACCTTGTCCGCCGTGCACTTGCCGGAAACGGAAAGATAGCAGACGGGAGACGCATCAAGGACGCGGGGCAGGACCACGGCCCCGGCACTGAGGCTGCCGGTCTGGGCAGAAATCTCAAAGCCGAGCTTCACGTAGTCGCTGCGCCTGGTGCCGAGCTCCGTGAGGGCGCGGGCGAGAAGCGGAACCACAGGAAGGAGACGGGAAGGCACGGCGGCAAGATCGAAGGCGAAACGGGCGTAAAGAATACCCATGGTGTCGAGCTCATGGGTGACCACGTCGAGTCCGTCCTTCTGTTCCACGGCGCAGGGAAGCACCGCGTTTTCAAGCGGCAGATCCTTCTTGCCGAGACTCGGAACGGTGTCCAGCGCCTCCTGCGAGTCGGGCTTCTGCTGCGCGGCCCGAAGCGCTGCGGCAACGGCCGCCACCTCTTCGCGCTCCTTTTCGCTCATGCCGTCATGAATGGCGGTCAGACGGGCATCCTCGGCCACCTGCCTTGCGGCGGCAAGACCGGCATCGGGCAGAAGCAGCACGGTGACGCGATGAGTATTGTCGAGGAACCAGCGGCGGATGGCGTTTTCAAAGACCTTTTCGCCGGAGGCAAGACGCGCCTTGATGGACGCAAGGGGCTTTTCCCAGGCAAGAGGTGCAAAGGCGTCGCCGTCATAGAGCCAGTCGGACAGGCTGCGGAACATGGCGGCAAGGCCTCTCGGGAACGACCCGGTATTGTTCTCGCGCAACATGAATTCCAGAGAGTTGAGCGCAGCTTCCACGGCCGGTGCAGGCACGCCGTTTTCCGCCAGATCCGCAAGAGTCTCCATCATGAGACGCTCCACTTCCGGAGCGCTCTTCGCGTCTATGGAACGGAGCCCCATGGAGAAGTAGGCCTGACGCAGATCGCTCTCAAGCCCGCAGCCGGAAATATCCTCACCGAGCCCGGAATCCATGAGCGCCTTGCGCAGAGGAGAGCCCGGGAGCCCGGCAATGACGTGCTCGAGCATGTTGAGCACGAACATCTCCTCGGTCTCCTTCGATTCGCACAGAAGCCAGTTCACGGCCACATGGGCCTTGTCGGCATCCTCGCCTTCGGACGCGGCATAGGGCACTTCCAGAAGACGCGGCGCAGAAAGACGGGGCTGAAGCGGGACCTCGGAGCTGACCTCTCGTCTCTCATAGGGGGCAAGAACCTCGGCTATGCGGGAGAGACGGGCCTCTTCCGGATCGTCGCCCCAGAAGAAGAAGCGCGCGTTGGAAGGATGATAGTAGGCGGCGTGAAACTCGCGGAACGCCTCAAAGGTGAGCGTGGGTATCACGGCCGGATCGCCGCCGGAATCAAGGCTGTAGAGCATGTCCGGGAAAACGGCGTGCTGACACTCCTCCATGAGCACGGAATCGGGCGAGGAATACACGCCCTTCATCTCGTTGAACACCACGCCCTTGAACTGCCATGGAGAGTCCGGACCTTCGGCCTCTATGTGCCAGCCTTCCTGACGAAGCACGTTCTCATCAATGCGGGGATGGAACACGGCGTCGAGATACACGTCCACCAGGTTGTAGAAATCCTGGAGATTGCAGCTCGCCACGGGATAGCAGGTCTTGTCGGGAAAGGTGAGCGCATTGAGGAAGGTCTGAAGAGAACTTTTGAGAAGCTCCACAAAGGGTTCCTTCACCGGATACCTGTCCGAACCGCAGAGCACGGAATGTTCAAGGATATGAGCCACACCCGTGGAATCCTTCGGCGGCGTGCGGAAGCTCACCCCGAAGGACTTGTTCTCGTCGTCGTTGCAGACGGACAGAAGTTCCGCACCGGTCACGTCGTGCTTCCAGAGACGGACACGACCGCCGGCCTCATGCATGTTCTCTTCCCTGACAAGGGTAAATCCATGACTGTTCATGCGTTTTCCTTATATGCGTTTTCCTGTGTTCAAAATGAAAAAGGCGGCCCGTGGCCAGGTCGCCAGCGACGCCCGCGCGGGCAGAAGACCGGACTGTCGTCTCTCAGCAGTTGGCGGCGCGGAGAATCTCCTCCGCCTGTTCCAGAGCCATGCCGTCCTCGGTGCCGCACAGCGTGCGCACGGCAAGCAGAAGCAGGTCAAGAGGAACCTCCATGGTATAGCGCCCGTTGTACATCACGCAGCGCTCCCCGTGCACGGATATGCGGTAGGCGCGGCAGACATTCCTCTCGCCGCTGCCCTTCTGAATGACATACACCTGTTCGTGCTGATCGGTGACATAAAGCTTCTGATGCGTAAGCACACCGCTGTATTCATCATACCACACCGCCTCGGAAAAAAGCCGTCCGTAAAACATGAGACCGGCGCCGTTTTCCAGGTGCAGCGTAATTTTTTCCAGTTCGTTCATTGCGGTGGCCATGACAACTCCATTTCCGACATGATGCACGGGGCATGAGCCCGTTTTGTCCTGCATAGCATCCGTGCATGGACAGTGTCAATGTTGATATTGATAACATCTTGAAATGCATAAAGTTTAATTTTATGTACGCAAAGCATGAACATATCTCCCCCGCTCTTTTCCGTCGAGACCTCCGCGCGAGGAAGAAAGAGAGGTGCAAAGGCGGAAGAGCTGCGCCTGCTTTCTGCAGAAATCATGCTCTGCCCCCCTGTCAGAGCCGCAGCACGGATCTTTAAAGACGCCGGATCAGGGCGTCTCTCCTGCTCTTGTCACGGCCGCGGCCCGACCTTATAGAAAAGGCATCGCCCCTATTCTCTTATCTCAAGGACATCCCATGCAATACTGGCTTTTTAAAACGGAACCCGGCTGCTTTTCTCTGGACGACCTCATCTTTTCCCCCGACGCCACCACCTCGTGGGACGGCGTACGAAACTATCAGGCCCGCAATCTCATGCAGTCCATGAAGAAGGGTGATCTCGGCTTCTTCTACCACAGCGGCAAGAAGCCCGAGATCGTGGCTCTTGTGGAAGTGGTGCGCGAGGCCTACCCCGACCACACCGCACAGGACCCGAAGAACCGGCACTACGACGAGAAGGCCACGCCGGAAAATCCCCGCTGGTACATGGTGGACGTGAAGCTGGTGCGCCGCTTTTCCCGTCCCATCCCGCTGGAAGAACTCCGCAAGGAACCGGAACTTGAAGGCATGGAGCTGCTCAGACGCGGAAGCCGTCTTTCGGTGCAGCCCGTGGAAGAGCCCTTCTTCCGGCACATCATGGCCATGGCCGAAAAACAATGATCCTCGCCTGAAACGGCGGTCTCCGCCGGACGCGAAAGCTCCGGCGCGCTCTTCTTCTGCGCTGAAACGTCCCCTCACGAAAAGGGCATGAAGAAGAGCGCCGCTCCCGCCGCACGGCCGGCGACGCGGACGGCCTCATCAGTCTGAGGCGTTCCGTCTCGTCGCATTCCTCACGTTCCGAAAAACAAAAGACGGCGCTCTTCCCGAGCTCTCGGGAAAAACGCCGTCTTCGTATTCATGAACGGAGGAGAAAGTCTCTCCCCCGATGTCCGCTATTCGCCGGCCTTGGCCGCCTGATGCTCGGCCACGACCTTGTCGACCACAGGCTGAGGAGCCTCCTCATAGTGATCGAATTCCATGGTGAACACGCCCTGACCGCCGGTCATGCTGCGCAGGTCGGGAGCGTAGCGCAGCACTTCGCTCATGGGCACGTTGGCCTTGAGCTCGGTGATGCCGCCCTGCGAGTCGGAACCGAGCACCTTGCCGCGACGGGAGGACAGGTCGCCGATGACGTCGCCCATGTACTCGTCGGGAATGGTCACGGTCATCTGCACGATGGGTTCGAGCAGCACGACCTTGAGCTGGGACATGGCCGCCTTGAAGGCGATGGAACCGGCCATCTTGAAGGCCATTTCGGAAGAGTCCACGGTATGGTAGGAGCCGTCGTACACGCGCACCTTGAAGTCCACCACGGGGCATCCGGCCAGATAGCCGCGGGCCGCGCTTTCCTGAATGCCCTTGTCGATGGCGGGAATGTACTGACGGGGAATGACGCCGCCCACGATGGCATCCTCAAAGGTATAGCCGGAGCCGCGGGGCGCGCCTTCCATCTCGATCCAGCAGTCGCCGAACTGACCGCGGCCGCCGGACTGCTTCTTGTGGCGTCCCTGCACCTGCACCTTGCCGCGCACGGTTTCGCGGTAAGGCACCTTGGGCGTCTTGAGCACGATATCGACCTTGGAACGGCGACGGGCCTTTTCCACGGCGATTTCGATGTGCAGCTGTCCCATGCCGGACAGCAGAATATCGGAGGTTTCCTCGTCTCGGCCGAGCTTGAGGGTGACATCCTCGTCAAGCAGCTTCTGCACGGCGGCGAACACCTTGTCTTCGTCGCCCTTCTGCTTGGGCGCGAGGGCGAAGGTGATGAGCTGAGGCGGAAGCTTGGGCAGCTCCACCACGAAGGGAGCCTTGTCGTCGCACAGGGTGTCGCCGGTGCGGGTGCCCTTGAGCTTGGTCACGCCCACGATGGCACCGGGGCCGAGGGTATCCTTGCAGGCGGTCTGCGTCTTGCCGTTGACGTAGAAGAGAGAGCCGAGACGCTCCATCTCGCCGGTGCGCATGTTCTTCAGCGTGGAGTCGGAAGAAACGGTGCCGGAAACGACGCGCAGCATGTTGACCTGGCCGGAGAAGGCGTCGTTCAGAGAGCGGAACACGAAGCAGGTCGCCGGACCTTCGGGATCGGCGGCGCGCTCCGAGCCGTCGGAGCCGAGCACGGCGGGACGGTCGGCGGGCGAGGCGAGAAGATTGTTTATCTGATTGAGCAGACGACGGCCGCCGCGGTTCTGCATGGCGGAAGAAGGCAGCACGGCCACGATCTCGCCGGAAAGCACGCCCTGACGCAGACCTAAGGTGATGTCCTCGTCGGAGAGGGAGCCGTCTTCAAGATAGCGGTTCATGAGGTCTTCGTCGGAAGAGGCGATGTTTTCCACGGACGTGTCGCGCAGAAGCATGACTTCGTCCTCAAGGTCCGCCGGAATGGGCATGTCCTCGGTCTCGCCGTTTTCCAGGAAGCGGAAGGCCTTGCTCGCGAACACGTCCACGAGACCTATGAATTCGCCGTTTTCCAGAACGGGGATGTAGAGCACGACGGGACGCACCCCGAGATGCATGGTCAGGCTGTTCAGGGCCGCGTCGAAATCCGCCCGTTCACGGTCCATCTTGGTGACCACGGCAAGGGCGGGAAGGCCTGCGTTCTTCACGCTCTTCCACATGCGGCGCATCTGAGGACGCACGCCGTCCACGGCGTCCACGACGATGACGGCGCTGTCCACGGCGGAAAGAAGCCATTCCATGTCTCCGGCGAAGTTGGAATCGCCGGGGATGTCGATAAGGTTGTGACGGTATCCCTTCCAGTCAAAGGTGGCGAAGCCGGGCTGAATGGAGCCGCGACGCTTGATCTCTTCGGGTTCGTAGTCCAGGGCAGTGGTGCCTTCTTCTATGGCGCCAAGACGATTGATGATTCCAGCCTGAAACAGCAGCATTTCTGCCAGCGAAGTCTTACCGCAGCCACCGGTGCCGACAAGGGCGTAGGTGCGTTGGTTCTCCAAAGCTATGGACATACGAATCTCCACTAGGGTTTGAATTTCTCTTGGACGCAAAAAGGGCACGAGGCCCCTGCATCAGTTCAGTGAATCCTTATATAAGGTCATAAAAAGTGCCGCCATGCCCTGTCAAGCGCATACCGCTATTTTTCTGGTGAAAAAAGGACTTTTCTCCCTGCGCTCCATAAAAGAGTGACTTCCCTTCCGTCTTTCAGTAAGGTTTGAGCCGCGCGGCACGGACGCGCCCTTTTCAACGGCGGGAGACCGCCTCTTTTCTCATCACGGAGTCGCCATGGATACCTCAACGCCCGCTTTCGTCATCATCGGCGGCGGACTTGCCGGCTGCGAATGCGCCCTCGCCCTCGCGCGCGCGGGCCTTTCCTGCACCCTTTACGAACAGAAGCCGGAAGTCTTTTCCCCCGCCCACACGAGTCCGCTTCTCGGCGAGCTCGTCTGCTCGAATTCCTTCCGCTCCAACGACGCCCAGGGGTCCGGCGTCGGACTGCTCAAGGAGGAGATGCGGAAACTCGGCAGCGTGACCATGGCCGTGGCCGAAACCTGCTCCGTTCCCGCAGGCAAGGCCCTTGCCGTGGATCGCACCATCTTTTCCGAATCGCTGACCCGCCTTGTGGAGGAAGAGCCTCTCATCACGCTCGTAAGGCGTCAGATACCCTCGCTCGACGCGCCGGAACTGGAAGGAAAAACCGTCGTCGTGGCTGCGGGTCCTCTCGTTTCGGAAAACCTCGCCGCCTCGATAGCCGACGTCATAGCCGCAGACGGCGACGATACCCGTCTGTACTTTTACGATGCCATAGCCCCCATAGTCCGGGCCGAGTCCGTGGACATGAGCATAGCCTTCCGCGGCTCCCGCTACGGCAACGACGCGCCTCCGCCCTACTCCGACGACGCTCCCTTCCTGGAAAAGCCCATGGAGACCATGGTCGACCCCGGCGCGGAGGACAACGGCGACTACCTGAACTGCCCCATGACCAGAGCCGAGTACACGGCCTTCTATGAAGCGCTGCGCGAGGCGGAACGCGTGCCCGCCCACGACTTTGAGAAGGAAATACACTTCGAAGGCTGCATGCCCATCGAGGCTCTGGCCGACCGCGGAGAGCGCACGCTCACCTTCGGCCCGCTCAAGCCCGTGGGCTTCACCGATCCCCGTACCGGACGGCGTCCCTATGCCCTGCTCCAGCTCAGGGCCGAAAACGCGGAACGCACGTCCTTCAATCTCGTGGGCTGCCAGACCAAGATGACCTACGGCGCGCAGGACAGGGTGTTCCGTCTCGTGCCCGGCCTCGCCCATGCGGAATTTCTGCGCTTCGGCAGCGTGCACCGCAACACCTACGTGAACGCTCCGGAATGTCTGAACGACGATCTTTCCCTGAAGGCGCGTCCCGGCGTTCACCTTGCCGGACAGATCACCGGCGTGGAAGGCTATGTGGAGTCTGCGGCCTGCGGGCTGTGGCTCGGCCTTCTTCTTGCGGCCAGAGCCCGCGGCAGAGACCTGCCCCTGCCGCCTCAGACCACGGCCCTCGGCGCGCTCATGACGCACCTTCGCACGCCCGCAAAAAAATTCACGCCTTCCAACATCCATTTCGGACTCATGCCCGAACTTGCGGAACGCACGAAGAAAAAGGCCCGCAAGGCGGAAATGGCCGACCGCGGTCGTGCCGACTTCGACGCCTGGCTGGCAGGAGCAGGACTCTGAGGCGTCGCACCTCTCCGGGGCGCGAATATCTCCAGGCTCACAGGCATGAACGAAAGGAGACATTCCTAGGGCAACGACACCAAGGTCTCGCAGATACCCGGTCTTCCAACGGAACAAGGGCCATCCGCAGAACACCTTCTGAAACCATCTTCATGGGCAACGTAGAACAGAGAACGTAAAACATGCCTGTATCTCAACGCAACGAAGTCATGCTCCATGCAGAGCCGGTCATGTGCGACGCCTGCATGGAGTAATTGTCGTCGCATCAACATGCCGGCTTTGCTTCCTGACATTCATCTCAAGGAGGAAGCCCGCATGAAGTATGTCAATGCCAGAGAAATTCTTCCCGAGAAACTGGTCAAAGAGCTGCAAAGCTACATCCAGGGAGGATATGTGTATATCCCCGTTGACCGGGCGCGGCAAAAGCGCTGGGGAGAAGTTTCCGGTTACCGCCAGCAGCTGCGGCAGCGGAATCTTCAAATCCTGGAAGCCTACCGAAGCGGAGTCCCGGTAAGGCGTCTGGCTGAAGCCTATTTTCTGTCCGTACATGCCATTCGAAAAATCCTTTATCAAAAATGAACGACAGGGGATGCAGTCATGCATCCCCTGCTTTTTTGTGTACGAATTGATGCGGCAACATTCCGTGGAATGGATCATGGAGCGACTCCATGGCATATAGATATTCATCCCTCTGCCAAAGGAGCCTGCATGAATCCGGACAAGATCTATCCCCGCACCGGCGATGAAAAAACGGTTTATCTAAAAAACGTCATCACAAATCCTGGCATCATCGTCGGCGACTTCACCATGTACAACGACTTCGTCAACGATCCCCGTCAGTTCGAGAAAAACAACGTGCTGTATCACTATCCGATCAATCACGACAGACTAACGATCGGAAAGTTCTGCTCCATCGCCTGCGGAGCAAAATTTCTTTTCACGAGCGCCCGTCATGCCCGGATGTCTCTGTCCACCTACCCTTTTCCCATCTTTTTCGAGGAATGGGGACTGAACGTTCACGACGTGACCACGGCATGGGACAACAGAGGCGACATCACCATCGGTAACGACGTATGGATCGGCTATGAGGCTGTCATCATGTCGGGCATCACCATCGGCGATGGCGCGATAATCGGGGCCCGAGCTGTCGTGACCAGAGACGTTCCTCCCTATGCCGTCATGGGCGGCGTGCCGGCCAAAGTTCTGCGAAAGAGATTTTCCGACGACGTCATTTCAACACTGCTGAAGACTGCCTGGTGGAACTGGCCTGAAGAAAAAATCAAAAAACACATTCGCGACATTCAGACTGGACAGGTGGACCGTCTGTCATAATACCCGCGGAACACGCCGGGCCCGCTTCATTCTCCCTTTGCAGCATGGCTTTCTCACCTGCCGCGCCTTTTCAGCCCGCATTTTTCGTGATAGTTTTTTTCCATGGAAATCAGGCATTACCATCTTACGGCCCGGGACTGGCGCTGGCTCAAGAAAGCGCCTTCCGAAGGCGACGACATTCTCGTCT
>CAJJMX010000032.1 GCA_905192935.1 uncultured Mailhella sp. | reverse complement strand
GAGCCTTTTTAATGGTGGGCAGCACGGCGCGGATGCGCTTGTCGCTGGTAATGACGCCGTCATGGATGGGCACGTTCACGTCAACGCGCATGACGACGCGCTTTCCCTTCATGTCCACATCATTCATGGTCAGTGCTTTCATCGGTTGTTCTCCTTTCCTTACAGCAGTTCAAGGGACTGCTGCACAATGTTTTCTACCGTAAAGCCAAACTTCGGGAACAGTTTTCCCGCCGGAGCGGAAGCTCCGAATGTTCCCATACCAATGACTCGGCCGTCAAGTCCCACATACTTCCACCACCAGGCGGCGGTCTGCGCTTCCACAGCCACGCGGGCGCGCACGGAAGAGGGAAGGACGGATTCACGGTAGGCGGCGTCCTGGCTGTCGAACACTTCGCAGGAAGGCATGGAAACCACGCGCACGCGGCGGCCTTCCTGAGAGAGCTTTTCGGCGGCCTGCATGACGAGCTGGACTTCGGAACCCGTGGCAATGTAAATGAGTTCCGGTTCGCCTTCGCAGTCTCTGAGCACGTAGCCGCCGCGGCGGATGGCCGCCACCTGCTCGTCGCTGCGCTTCTGCTGGGGCAGGCCCTGGCGGCTCATGACGAGACACACGGGCCCTCTGCCGTATTCCACGGCCGCCGTCCAGGCCACGGCCGCTTCCGTGCTGTCGCAGGGACGCCACACCTGCACGCCGGGAGTCATGCGCAGCGCGGCGATCTGTTCCACGGGCTGATGCGTGGGGCCGTCCTCGCCGACTCCGATGGAATCATGGGTGAGCACCCAGATGACGCCGAGCTTCATGATGGCCGCGGAACGGATGACGCTCTTGGCGTAGTCGGAGAAGACGAAGAAGGTGCCCGCGTAGGGCAGAAATCCGCCGTGGAGCCTGAGGCCGTTCATGATGGCGCCCATGCCGAACTCGCGCACGCCGTAGCGGATGTAGTTGCCGGAATAGTCGGAAACGTCGAGGGTCTTTGCGCCCTTGTGCTCGGTGCCCACGGAGCCGCTGAGGTCGGCAGAGCCGCCCACAAGTTCAGGCAGCACGGGAGCGATGATGTTGAGGGTGTTCTTGCCCGCCGCGCGGGTGGCCATGTCCTTGGTCTCGGCACGGGCAGCCTCCACGGCGGCGCGGGCCGCGTCGGGCCAGGCTTCGGGGAGCTTTCCGGCCATGCGGCGGCGGAACTCGGCGGCAAGTTCGGGATAGGCCTCGGCGTAGGCGGCAAACATGTCTTCCCAGGCCTTCTGGGCGGCAGCGCCCTTTTCGCGGGCGTCCCACGCGGCGCGGATGTCGTCCGGCACGGTGAAGGGCTCGGCGTTCCAGCCCATGGCGGCACGGGCGGCGGCGGCTTCTTCGGGACCGAGCGGAGAGCCGTGGCAGGCGGCCGTACCGGCCTTCGTGGGAGCGAAACGGCCGATGACGGTCTTGCAGCAGATGAGAGAAGGCTTGTCCGTCACGGCCATGGCCTGACGGATGGCCATGTCGAGGGCCTCGGGATCGTGGCCGTCGATGCCGCGCACCACATGCCAGCCCATGGCCTCGAAGCGGGCAGGCGTATCGTCGGTGAACCAGCCTTCCACCTTGCCGTCGATGGAGATGGCGTTGTCGTCATAAAGCGCGATGCGACGGCCCAGCTTCCAGGTTCCGGCCAGGGAGCAGGCTTCCTGAGACACGCCTTCCATGAGGCAGCCGTCGCCGAGGAACACCCAGGTATAGTGATCCATGACGGGGAAGCCCTCGCGGTTGAACTCGTGGGCCATCATGCGCTCGGCAAGGGCCATGCCCACGGCCGTGGCGATGCCCTGACCGAGGGGACCCGTGGTCATTTCCACGCCGGGAGTCACGCCGAGTTCGGGATGACCGGGAGTCTTCGCGCCGAGCTGGCGGAAATTGCGGATATCGTCCATGGAAAGGTCGTATCCGGTAAGATGCAGCAGAGCATAGAGCAGCATGGAGGCATGGCCGTTGGAAAGCACGAAGCGGTCGCGATCGGGCCATGCGGGATCGGCAGGATTATGCTTCAGAAAACCGCGCCAGAGGGCTTCGGCCATGTCGGCCATGCCGAGGGGCGCGCCGGGATGACCGGACTTCGCTTTCTCGATGGCGTCGATGGAAAGGGCGCGTATGGCATTGGCAAGTTCTGCACGAGTAGGCATAAAGGCTGTCTCCTTGGAGGTATTGCAGGAAAAAATCAGCGCGCCGCGCCCGCGAAGGCGGCAAGGCGTTCACCGAAGGGAGGATGACCGAAAAACGCGGAGCCGGAAACCAGCACGTCTGCCCCGGCTCTGACCAGCGCTCCGGTATTTTCAATGTTCACGCCGCCGTCCACCTGAATGAGGCAGTCGGAACGGCCGGCGTCGTTGAGCTTTGTCCGCAGTTCGGCGACCTTGCGCAGCGTGGCGGGCAAAAATTTCTGGCCCCCGAAGCCGGGGTTCACGCTCATGACAAGCACCATGTCGAGGTCGTCCAGAACATAGTCGAGCGTGCAGAGCGGCGTGGCAGGATTGAGCGCCGCGCCGGCCTTCATGCCGAGACGACGTATCTCCGCAAGCGTGCGCTGAAGATGCACGGTGGATTCCACGTGCACCACGAGCATGTCCGCACCGGCCGCCTTGAAATCGGAAAGATAGCGTTCCGGTCTCTCGATCATGAGATGAACGTCAAAAAAAAGACCCGACGCCGGGCGCAGGCCTTTGATGACGTGTTGTCCAAACGTGATGTTGGGCACAAACTGCCCGTCCATCACGTCCCAGTGCACCCACTTCACTCCGGCTTCTTCCAGGTTCTTCAGGGTTTCTGCCAGATTTCCGCAGTCGGCGGAAAGAAGCGAAGGCGAGAGTATCATGAACGGTTCTCCTTGGACGGGTTGCTGGTAAGTACGGCTCGTATTTCCTTAAGTTCCTTCAGGACTTCGGCGAGCATCCCCTCTTCGCCGGCGACTTGCGGCGTCTGACGACGGGAAAGAGCCTCGGCAAGCTCGGGCATGGCCTCGCCCGCCAGCACACGGCGCGCGCCTTCTCTGGTCATGCCCTGCTCATGAAGCAGGGACCGTATGCGGCGCAGAAGCTCCATGTCGCTTTCCGAATACAGCCGCTGTCCCTTGGGCGTGCGCACAGGCTGAAGGCCGGGAAACTCGCCTTCCCAGAATCGAAGCACGCTTGTCTGAAGGTTCAGCGCACGGGCGGCTTCGCCGATGCGGTACACCCTGCCGGACTGCGGCTTCTTTCTGTGCATGTTCCCGTCCTTGGTCTGGAATCTGAAAAAATGGCACTGCAAGTAACTCTGATCGATCACGGGGCTCTCCTCGCTGAAAAGAAAAACGGCTTTCCGACGATTGTCCGTGTCCGTTCCGATAGTCGCCCTTTCCCGGAAAAATTTCCAGAAAAAAAACGACAGGTCAGCGCCACTTTCACAAATTCGTCCGCCATCATGACACACGAGTGCGGCAGAATGATGACAGTCGGGACATTTTCCGTTTCTTCAGTCCGACGGGACGCACAGGCGCTCTGCCGCAAAAGGCGGCGGGCTTTCGGAAGAAGCCGGAACGGGCTTTTTCCGAAAAAACTCTAGCTCTGTCAAGAAAAAGCGCCCGGCTCGGGCGAAAGCGCACAAAAGCCCCGCTCCGCCCAAAGACGCGGCGGAACCTGCGCGCAGGCCGGCACGGATCTACTCTCCTCCGTCGAGGGAGAGCGCCGCACGCTGGGCCTCAAGCTCGGAAATCTGAGCTTCAAGCTCACCCAGGGCCTCAAGCTCCTTTTCCGTACGCTGCTGAAGCTCATGAAACTCCTTGAGCAGCTCCGTGGATCTGGCCCCGTCGGCATACACCGAGGGATCGGCAAGCAGCCCTTCCACTTCCTCCTGACGGGCAAGATGCGCCTCGAAGGTCTTTTCCTGCTCCTCGTAGCGTGCCTGAAGGGGCTTGAGCTTCTTGTAGAGCGCGTTGCGCTGCTCGGCCTGCTCGCGCTTGAGCTTTTTCAGATCCTCGCGGGAAAGTCCGGTTCCGGGCAGGGGACGCACGGCAGGAGCGGAGGATGAGGAAGAAGCGGGAGTCTGAGCGGCCTCCTGACGGACGGAAGCGGTGCGCGCCGCGCGTCTTGCCGCATCGTACTGCGCGAAGCCTTCCTTGTAGACGGTGATGCCCTTCTCGTCCACGGCCCATATCTCGTCCACGGCCTCGGAAAGCAGATGCCTGTCGTGGGCCACCACGAGCAGCGTGCCGTCAAAGGCTTCGAGGGCCTCCACGAGGGCGTCGCGGCTTTCGATGTCCAGATGGTTGGTGGGTTCGTCGAGCACGAGGAAGTTGCAGCGGCGCAGAAAGAGCAGCGCAAGCACGAGACGGCTGCGCTCGCCGCCGGAAAGCGAATCGATGGAGCGGTCGAAGTAGCCCTGGCCCAGCATGAACAGACCAAGCACGCTCATGAGCTCCTCTTCCGTGGGGTGGGGATCGGAGAGACGACGCATTTCTCCGAGCACCGTGCCGCCGAGATCCAGCGTTTCGGCCTGCTGCTGGCTGTAATAGCCCATGCGGGTCGTGGAGCCCATGGTGAGAGTGCCGCCCGTGCGGGCCAGTCTGCCCGCAAGGATCTTGAGCAGCGTGGACTTGCCGCAGCCGTTGTGTCCCACCAGGCCCACTCTCTGACCGCGGAACAGCGAAAAGGTGAGCGGAGGCCAGAGCGTGGTGCCGTCCGGGAAATGGAAGGCCAGATCCGCCACGGAAAGCACGACCTTTTCGGAAGGCGCGGCTTCGGGCCACTTGAAGGAAAGCTCCCGTCTTTTGGGTTCGGGCTTGTACTGCTCAAGCTCCTTTTCGAGCTTCTTCGCCTGCTTCTGACGGGAACCGGCCTGGCGCGCCTTGGTGGCCTTGGCCTTGAAGCGCCGCACGAAGTCCATCTTGTGCGCGATCTCGTCGGCTATCTGCTTTGCCTCCCTTTCGCGCTGCTCATCGATTTCCGCCTGAAGCTCCAGGAACTTGGAGTAGCTGCACTTGCGGAATACGGGCTTCGACGCGCCGAGATACAGAACATGGGTGCCCACATGGTCCATGAATACGCGGTCATGCGCCACAAAGACGAGAATTCCCTTGAACTCCAGAAGAAATTCTTCCAGCCATTCCACGGCCTCAAGGTCCAGATGGTTGGTGGGTTCGTCGAGGAAAAGCACGTCCGCGCCCGCGGTGAGCACGCGCGCAAGCTTGGCGCGCTCTCTCCATCCGCCGGAAAGCTGACGGATGGGCAGCTCCCACTTCTGCTTCGAAAATCCGAGACCGGAAAGCACCGTCTGCGCGCGCTGCTCGGGATTGTAGCCGTAGCGCGTCTCAAGATCGTGCTGACGTGCCATGAGGCGGTTCATGGCCGCCTCGTCGCCCTCGCTCTGCGCCTTTTCCCATTCCTGCCAGAAATCGCCCCAGTCGGGGAGCGCATCCTGCACCCAGTCCAGAAGCGGCACGTCCAGCGTCTTTTCATCCAGTATCTGTTCCACATAGCCCACGCGGCAACCGTGCGGAATGATGACGCGGCCTCCGTCCGGCGCGATCACCCCGGCCATCATGCGCAGCAGGGTGGATTTGCCCGTGCCGTTGGGACCGCACACGCAAAGGCGCATGCCGTCCACGATGTCCAGCGAAAAATCATGGAAAATATCGCGTCCGCCGTATGACTTGGAAAGATTCTGAATGGTGATGTTCATGACGATGATCCGGGGGACTCCCCGTGTTGCGGTGACAAGATGCAGACTGGTCCCGGCATCCGGGCTGCGGGACGCAAAAAGTGAAGGCCGGGAAAGAAGCTCTCCCCCGGCCGGGAACAATATTCTCCGCCTCTTTAGATCTCGTAATCCAGATCATCGGGGTCTTCGCCCCGGGCGGCGGCCAGCCTGGCCTGCCTTGCGGCCTCCTGCTTGCGCTCGCGGGTGCCGAGCGGGATATGGGCGTCCCAGTCGGCGCTGCGCTCCTGCATCCTCGTGAACACAAGAAACGCCGTATGGGCGCTCATGCGGTCGGCGGGACGCAGTCTGCCGGGCACGACCTTCCACGGACGCACAAGAATCTCGCACACCTCGGTTTCCTCGAAGGGACCGATTTCCAGCGCCTTGATGAGCTCGGACACCTGTTCGACGGTGGGCAGCAGGAAGGCTATGGGCGCGCCGGGCACAAGCGCCTCACGCGCGGCGTCGAGGTACTCCCACGGGGTGCGCACGTCGAGAAAGAGCGCATCGCCCTTCCGGCCGTTGAGCACGTCGGGATCATCGACGCCGAAACCGTCCGCGATGTCGCGCAGATGGAAGGTGACGTTGTCGCCCACGCCCGCCCAGGCCACGTTGCGTTTGGCGAGCTTGTGGAACTCTTCTCTGGCCTCGAAGCTGTGCACATGACCGCTCGGGCCGGAAAACCACGACAGCGCCAGCGTGAAGCCGCCCGAGCCGGAACCGGCTTCAAGTATGGTGCGGCCGTTGCCCACGCCGAGCTTGAAGCAGATGAGTCCCATATCCTTGGGATACATGATCTGCGTCTGTCTCTTGATGCCCATGACAAGATCGTGGAGCTGGGGCTTCTCCAGGCGGAAGGGAACGCCCATGGCGGTGCGCACTTCCGAGCCGAACTCAGCGGCCACGACGTCGGCCGCGCGCATGACGCCGTCCTGCGTATGCAGATCGTGCCCCTCCTCCATGCGGTAGATGTGACGCTTGCCGCGCGGAGAAGCCAGAATGACGAGATCACCGTACTGAGGCATAATTATTCCTGTTACATGAGATGGTTGAAGAAATAGTCGTACATGCGGCGCAGAAAGAGCGCCATGCCCACGAGAGCGGCCTGATCGGGCTTCTTGCCCGCACGGACGAACATATCTCCCGCCGTGGGCGTGAAGTCCTCCTCACCGCTCTTCGGCATGTGCAGCGCCACATCGCGCACGAGCACCATGAAGGCATCGGCATCCTTCATCTTCGGCCAGAGCGTGGCGAGATAGGCCTCATAGGCCTCGTCGCAGCTGTCGGGCACGGCTCTTTTCAGAGCAAGACGCCACACCCCTATGCAAAGAGCCGTGAACACGGGCTGCATGGCGCGCCTTGCGGAAAAGGCCATGCGGCCGATACCGAGCATTTTCAGAAAGGCGGTGAAATCCGCTTCGGCAAGCAGCGCCTCGAAGGTTTTGACAAGAGCTTCGGGACTGGCATTGCCTGCCTGCGGATCGACCACCGTGCCGGACATTCGCACGGTACTACTCCGTTTCGCCCGCCTGCGAAGAAGGTTCCGCCGCTCTTTCACCTCCGTTCTCCGCACCGTCTTCAGCACGGGAACGGCGACGGGAACGACGACGCGGACGACGGGAGCGGCCTTCGCCGGCCGACGGACTTTCACCTTCCGCGGAAGATCCGGCAGCGGAAACGTCATTGCCGGAAGTCTCCTGCGTTTCTGCGGCAGAGCCCGCAGCTTCCGCTCCGGCTTCGCCCTCAGCGCCGCGGCCTCTGCCGCGTCTGCGCTTTTTCGAGCGGGACTTCTCCCCTTCCCCGGATTCCGCGCCTTCAGCGCTGCGGCCCTTGCCGCGACGCTGGGACGAGCGTCCGTTATCCCTTTCCGAGCGGGGACGGGGAAGCGACTGTTCCATGCCGAGACTGCGCTGATAATCGGCGTCCATGAGCAGCGCCAGAAGAAGCAGCTGATCCTCGTCGTCGCTTCCGGCAAGTTCCTTCACCAGAGGGAGGTATCTGCGGACGCGTTCAAGCTGCAGTCCGGTGCAGGCTCTGCGGCGGGCGTCGAGCAGCGCCGTTTCACGGTGTCCGACGGCCACGGCCACGTCCTCGTCCGTGGGATTGGCCAGAGGCACGAGGTCTATGCGGTAGAAGGAGGCGATGCGCAGAAGCTCCATCTTCTCCATGATGTCCACAAGGGAAATGACCGTGCCCGCCGCTCCGGCGCGCCCGGTGCGGCCCGCGCGATGGATGTAGGACTCGCGGTCTTCCGGCGGCTCGTAGAGGAACACATGGGAAAGCGCGGGAATGTCTATGCCGCGGGCGGCCACGTCGGTGGCCACGAGAAGACGCACCTTGCCCTCGCGCAGGCGGTTCAGCACATCCTCGCGCCTGTTCTGGGAAAGATCGGCGGAAAGCTCGTCGGCGTTGTAGCCGAAGCCCTTGAGCACGGCGGTGACGTAGTGCACGTTGGACTTGGTGTTGCAGAAAATGATGGCCGATGTGGGATTCTCGGTTTCCATGAGGCGCACCAGCGTGCGGTCCTTGTCCATACGGCCGCATTCCACGAAGAAATGCTGGATGGTGGCCACATGCACCTGTCCCTGCGAGAGACTGAGCATCTCGGGCTCGCGCAGAAATTCCCCGGCAAGATTCAGCACATGCTGAGGATACGTGGCGGAAAAAAGCGTGCAGAGCATGGGATGCGAGGGCAGATAGCGCTGAATCTCCTTCATGTCGGGGTAGAAGCCGATGGAGAGCATCCTGTCCGCCTCATCGAAAACAAGGGCGCGCAGAGCGTCGAGAGAAAGGGTGCGGCGCAGAAGATGGTCGAGCACGCGGCCGGGAGTGCCCACGATGACCTGAACGCCTTCGCGCAGGGCCTCGAGCTGACGGCCGTAGCCCACGCCGCCGTAAAGAGCGGTCACGGCAAGTCCCGTGCCCTCGAAAAGGATCCTGGCCTCGTGCTCCACCTGGCTTGCCAGCTCGCGCGTGGGCGCAAGAATGAGGGCCTGCGGCTTTTTTTCCGCGGGATCGAGCAGGGAGAGAAGCGGCAGCAGGTACGCGCCGGTCTTGCCGCTGCCCGTGCGGGACTGCACCATGAGGTCGCGACCGGCCATGAGATAGGGAAGCGCATGCGTCTGCACGGGCATGAGGCGCGTCCAGCCCGCACGCGCGCAGGCCTGCTGCATGACTTCGGGCAGCTCTTCCAGCGTGCAGGGCGGCAGGGAATGTTCAGGAGCCGTGATCTGAAGCTCCTCGTCGTTTGTTATGGTATCCGACATTGGCGAATCCTGATAAAAGAATGAAGTATATGACTATCTTGAGAAAACGGAATATTATAGCCGATTCTTCCCCGGTTGCCAAGTGAGCGGGGCTCGGGCCGGTACGGGCCGGACGCGGATCCGCGGTTCCGCCTCTTTCTCCGGCGTCGGGCTCCGCCGCATTTTCCGAAGAGCAAGGAGCGCCGACCGTTTTTGGGAAAAGCCCCGGACAGGGCGTCGACCGGCCTTGGCTCCCCGCGGAGCTGAGACCGCGTCATATGACCCTTGGTGAGCTCCGTCTTTTCGTTCTGCTCCCCGCGGGCGCAGAGCTCCGCCGGTCGAGAGCTGACACCGCGCGGCGGCAACTTGGGCTCCCCTCGGGAGAGGAGCCCCGCATCCGGAAATTTCCGTTCACGATGACCCCGTTTTGGCTCCCCAAGGGCGCAAAGTCCCGTGACGATATTTTCCACGGTGCTTTCCTCTTGTGCTTTTGCTCCCCGAGGGCGCCCCCCCCGGCACCAAAAGGCGGCTCAGGTACTTTCCGAAGGGACCGAACTTTCAGCCGAAAGGACATCAAAGAGCCCGACGCCGAAAAGCGCCGGGCTCGAAAACGCCGTTTCATCACGAAGAAGAACGGGAAGATGCGACGGCATCCTTTTCAAAAGCGGCCGCCGATCTCCCGTCCCGCCGCAGAACTACAGCTTGTTCTGGGAAATGACCTGCTTGGCACGGGTGGCTTCGGGCGCCTTGGGGAACTTGCGGGTAAGTTCGGTAAGACGCTGCTTGGCCGCGGCCTTCTTGTTGAGCTGAAGGAAGGACATGCCCTGCTTCAGGTAAGAGGCCGGAGCCTTCACGCTGTTGGGATAGCCGGAGATGACGTTCTCATAGGCCAGCGCGGCTTCGGCGTAATTCTTCAGCTGATACTGACACTCGCCCTGCCAGAACCAGGCATTGGAAACCAGCTTGTTCTTGGGGTAGGTCTTGGTGAAGTCGCTGAAGGAGCGCAGCGCGGCCTGATAGTTGCGGGAGTTGAAGGACTTCATGCCGTTGTCGTACAACGCCTGCGCCATGTCCACATTGGCCGCGGGCTGGGCGGCGGGCTGAGCGGCGGGCTGAGCGGCGGGCGCAGCGGCAACGGAAGGAGCGGCTGCCTGTGCACCGGGCACGGCCGAAGCGTCGGCGCCGGGCACGCCGGGCTGACCGGGCTGTTCGCCGCCGAGCTGAAGATCCAGCGCCATCTGGCTTTCCAAAAGATGCAGGGCACGGTCGTGCACGGCCAGCGTATCGGCCATCTTCTGCGCGCCGCCCGCGCGCTGGAGAGCATAGTTCAGCGTGTCCAGCTGTCCGCGCAGCTCCGACAGTTCCTGACGCATTTCCATGAGCTGCGACCAGCTGTCGGCCTGATTGGTCTGGCTGCTGCTCACCTGACGGTTGATCTGATTGACCTGGGCCTGAAGGGCATTATGCTCGCTGCTCGTCACACACGCCGTCAGCATCAGAGGCAGGGACAACAGGGCGAGACTCCGGCCCCATTTAAAAAGCTCCATGACCTTTTCTCCTGAATGATGAGGACGCGGGCCGTGCCCGCCCCCGTTGCAAGAAAGTTCCGCTCCGGCCCGGGACATATCCTGCCGCGGCCCCGGCCCGGAACTTCCGTCAAAAATTCACGCCTTCGGCTTCCCGCCCTCGTCGGGACATCCGAAGGACCATTCGTCGCCTCCGGCGCTCCTGTGCACACGGGGAGCCGAGGCTTCACTGCTCTGCTCAGGATGCGTTCCGGCAGACGATGAGGCTTCTTCCCTCCGCATGCCGTCAGCACTTACAAAGGAGCCGTCGGCCATTTCCCCGGCGCCGGCAGGAAAGGCTCTGTCGGAAGATGCGCAGGAGGCATCCTCCATGACAGGTTCCGCCGCGCTCACGCCTTCCGCCGCGGCTGCAACGACTTCCGCACCCTTCGCCTTTTCCCCGGCGGCCCGGGCCCGCTCGGCCTCTATCCTCGTGCGTATGTCCACCTTTTCCTTGCTGGCGTGCTTTCTGCCCACAAAGTAGTAGGCCACGCCCGCAAGGCAGGGCACGAACACGCAGGCCATCATCCAGCGGTATTTTTCCTGCGTCGTAGGAAAGTCGTGGTACATGGCATGCTTCAGGGCCCACATGTTGGGCAGAGCCGGAACGATGAGCATGAGCAGCTGTTCGCTGCTGAGGTCGGAAATGAGCACGGCTATTTTCCCCCGTCGTCTTCTCGTCCCTGCCGAAGAAGCGCGAGTCCGGCAAGGAACACTCCGAGACAAATGGCAATGTCCGCCACGTTGAACGCGGGCCAGTGCCACTCTCCCCAGTACACGTCAAGAAAGTCGGTCACGGCACGGAAGCGCACCCGGTCGATGAGATTGCCCGCCGCTCCGCCGAGTATGCTCCCCAGACCTATGAACAGCGTGCGGCTGTAGGGAGACGTGCGCACGATATGCACGATGACGCCCGCCACGAGCAGCGCGGCCGCAAGAAACAGCCAGAACTGCCAGTTCGTCTCCTCGCTGTTCAGAAAGCCGAAGGCGGCGCCGCGGTTGAGCACATGCACGACGTTGAAGCAGCCGTCGATGACGGAAAATCCGCTGCCCACGGCCATGCCTGCCGTAATTGCCGCCTTGGTGAGCTGGTCCAGCACAAGCCAGACCAGCGCCACCCCAAAGACGACGATATGGCGGTTTACCGCCCCTTTCACTCCTTTTCTCCGGCCTCAAGTTCCTTCATGACCGCAGCGCAGCGCGGACACAGCGTGGGATGCTCGGGATCGGAACCGATCTTGTCGGAGTACATCCAGCAGCGCTCGCACTTCTCGCCGTCGGCCTTCTTCACGCGCACGGCAAGGCCGGGGCACTCGTCGAGCTGGGCGCTGGCCAGCGCGTCCACGGGAGCGTCCTTGAAGGGAGCCAGATCAAGCTGCGACACGATGCACACCGAGCGCATGTCGGCACCGCTGTCGGCAATGGCCGCACGCAGCTTGTCATCCACGTACAGGGTGACGTGCGTGTCGAGCGCATGGCCGATGACGCCGTCCTTGCGCAGGGGCTCGATGGCGCGGGTGACGCCGGCACGGATGTCCATGACCATCTCCCATGCGCCGCGCTCGTCGTCGGAGAGACGGAACTTCGCCGCATCCACGGCAGGCATGGCGAACACGGTGACCACGCTCTTTCCTTCGGCGTCCACGGGCTTCAGGGCCTCGGGCAGATAGCGGAACACTTCTTCGGCGGTGAAGCTCATGATGGGCGCCATGTCGCGCAGCATGATGAGCAGCATCTGATAGAGAGCGCTCTGGGCGGAACGACGCTCGGCGCTGTCGGGCAGCGAGGAGTACAGACGATCCTTGAGCACGTCGAGATAGAAGGCCGAAAGCTCCGTGGCGCACAGGCCGTGCAGGCCCTGGAACACCTTGTGGAACTCATATTCCTGATAGGCGGTCTCCGCAGATTCGTGGAAGGCGGCCACGAGGCTCAGAACATAGCGGTCGAGCGGCTTCATGGAAGCGAAGGGCACGAGCTTTTCAGGCGTGAGGTCGTGAATGCTGCCGAGAATGTAGCGGCAGGTATTGCGGATGCGGCGGTAGGCGTCCACAAGGCGCTTCATGATCTCTTCGGAATAGCGGATGTCCT
>CAJJMX010000031.1 GCA_905192935.1 uncultured Mailhella sp. | reverse complement strand
GTAGAATCAGTGAAGGAAAAGACATGAAGAAGCTCATCGCATCCATGCTCGCCGCGGCCCTGCTCCTCCCCGCCGTTCAAGGTTTCGCCGCTGACTATACGCTCAGCCTCAACCTGCCCATTCCTCCCGTGCACAAGCGCTGGACCAACGCCCTCAAGCCGTGGGTCGAGGAACTGGAACGCCGATCCGGCGGACGCATCAAGGTGGAACCGTATTTTGCCGAAGCCCTCAGCAAGCAGGGAGAGGCCTACGATTCCGTGAAGAACGGTCTTGCCGACATGACTGAATCGAGTTTCACCGTGGCTTTCGGTCAGTTCCCCTATCATGAGCGTATGGCGGACTTCACCGACGTGACCCGTTCCCAGGATCATCCCACCGAGATTCTGCTGACCATCCAGGAGGGATTACCCGTAGTCATGAAGGAGCTTGAAGACGCGAAGCACCTTTTCACGCACTGTCTGCCCATAGGCATGCTCATAGGCACCATCAAGCCGGTGACGAGCATCGAGGATCTGCGCGGCATGAAGATAGCCTGCATAGGCGGCGCCGTGGCCGCGGCCAAGGTGAACGCGCTCGGCGCTTCCGCCGTGACCATGCCGGCGGGTGAAGTGTATATGGCCCTGCAGCAGGGCATAGTGGACGGCGCCACCTGCGACTTCCAGCTTCTGGTGAGCCGCCGTTTCGGCGATCTCATCAAGCATCTTCTGCCCCTCAACCTCGTGGGCGGCCCCTTCTACTGCGCCATGAGTCAGGAAATTTATGACGACATGCCCGAAGATCTTCAGAAGATCATCGACGACATGTCCGGTCAGTACGCCGTGGATCTGTTCGAAAAGTTCTGGAACGACGATCAGTACGAGTCCGCCAGGATCTGGCGCGACGACATGAAGGGCGAGATCCATTTCCTTTCCGAAGACGAGTACCGCAAGGCGGCCGAGCTCGTCGAGCCCGTGCAGCAGGAGTGGATAGACAAGCTCAACGAGCTGGGACTTCCCGGCGATGCCATAGCTGCCAGGACCCGGGAACTCGAGGCGCAGTACAACGCAAAGTGGAACGAGTCTCGTCTGCATCAGATGTTCGCTCAGTAAGATAGAGAGCTGCGGTCCTTCCCGGAATCTGTGAGAGGGAAGGGCCGCATGACACGCCATCTTGTTTCATCGACATGGGGGAAGGATATGTATGAGAGCTGCACCGGAGCGTCCGGAAGTCTGCTTCGGGTTCTGGAACCTGCGGCCAATGCCATAAGCACGTTCTGCAAGTGGCTCAGTGCCGGCGGCATGATCGTGTTCATGGGCATGGTCATTCTGACCTTTCTGGACGTTTTCCTGCGATATTTTTTCAATTCTCCTCTGCCGGGCACCTATGAAGTCACCGAAATGCTCATGTCTATCGTGGTGTTTTCGGCCATAGCCTACGGGCAGTGGAACAAGAGCCACGTCATCATGGACGTGGTCACAGGCGCGCTGAAGGACGATGACAGAAACACGCTGGAAGCCGTGACCAATATCTGGAGCCTTGCCGTATGCGCGCTCTGCATCCGGGCCACAGTCCGCTATGCCCTCACCGTCAAGAGCACCACGGGCCTGCTCGGTATTCCCTATGAGCCTTTCGTATGGTTCGTGGTGTTTGGCTTCGTCACGCTCATGCTGTCCTTCCTGTGGGATTTTCTGGTGTCGCTGCACAAGGTGTCGAAGATGGGCACGATTCGTCTCATCATCGTCTGGACGGCGGGCATCATTCCCGTGCTCATTGCCTGGTATCTCGGTTCCCATCGGCTCATGGGCGTGAGCAGCGTGGTCATAGGCTGCATAGGCATCGTGGTCATGTTTCTGCTCTTTCTGAGCGGCATGCCGGTGGCGCTCGCCCTCATGGCCACGGGCTTCATGTTCTCCGGCTCCATTCGCGGACTCACGGCCACGCTGAACTTCTACGGCAAGGCCATGTTCTCCACGTCGGCAAGCTATACCTGGTCGCCGCTCATGTTCTTCATGGTCATGGGCTACTTCTGCTTCTACGGCGATCTCGGCCGGGACCTCTATGAATGTGCGCGAAAGTGGCTCGGCCATCTGCGCGGCGGCCTTGCCCAGGGCAGCGTGTGCGCGTGCACGGCCTTCGGCGCCGTGGTGGGCGATTCTCTTTCCGGCACCATCGCCATGTCGGCCATAGCCCTTCCCGAAATGCGCTCCGCAGGCTACGACGACGAGCTTGCCGTGGGCACGCTGGCCTGTTCCGGCACCATAGGCTGCCTCATTCCGCCGAGCGCCATGTTCATTCTCTACGGCGTGCTTGCCGAGCAGTCCATCGCCGATCTGTTCATGGCGGGCGTGTTCCCCGGGCTTCTGTGCATGCTGGTGTACTGCCTGACCATATGGTTCATGGTGTGGCGCAAGCCCTCGCTGGCTCCTACGGTGGAAAAGAGACCGCTTTCGGAGCGCATGCGTTCCCTTGTTTCGGCCCTGCCCATACTTCTTCTCTTCATTCTGGTCATCGGCGGCATCTATGCGGGCATGTTCACCGCCACGGAAGGCGGCGCCATCGGCTCAGTGGGCACGCTCATCATCGCGCTTTGTCTCCGTCGCCTTACCCTGAAAAAGTTCATCGCCAGCCTGAACGACGCCTCGAAGTTCATCACCATGTCGTTCACGGTGCTCACCGGCGCGACCGTGCTCGGCTATCTCATGACCTTGAGCCGCATTCCCTCCATTCTGGCCGGCAGCATCGGCGCCATGGGCATGCCCGGATGGGCCACCATGACGGCCATCATCGTGGTGCTGCTCTTCCTCGGCTGCTTCGTGCCCGCCATGCCGCTCATGCTGGTGTGCGTGCCCATCTTCGTGCCCATCGCCCATATGTTCCACTGGGATCTCATATGGTTCGGCGTGCTCATGGTCATCATGATGAACATGGCCTCCATCACGCCGCCTTTCGGCATCAACCTCTTCGTCATGAAGTCCGTGGCCTCCATTCCCCTGGGAGCCATGTTCCGGGCGTCGGTGCCCTTCGTCATCGGACTTGCCATTGTCATCGTGCTCATTCTCATCTTCCCCCCGCTGGCCACCTATCTTCCCGCCGTCATGCGCTGAGAAGGCGGAAGAGCTGTCGGAGCGCCCGGTTTCCGGTCCGAGAAGGGCCGGGGGCCGGGCGTTTCCCTTTGCCCGCTTTTGTGCTAGTCTTGCGCCCTGCAATTCGTTCTCCGCTTCTGAAAAAAGGCGGGGAGTACCGGGCCCTGCGCGGCCCTTTCCTTCGTTTTTCAAAGGCCAGCCATGAAGATTCTTCTCGACAACGGAAGCGGCGGCAGGGCGTCGCAAAGACTCATCGCCGACGTTTTTCTCAGGCATTTCGACAACGGTATCCTGCGCCGCATGGACGATGCGGCCGTTCTCGACCTTCAGGGCCCCGTGGCCATGAGCACGGACGGCTACACCGTGACGCCCCTGTTCTTTCCCGGCGGCAGCATAGGCACGCTTGCCGTGCACGGCACGGTGAACGACGTGTCCATGATGGGCGCGCGTCCCCGCTATCTTTCCTGCGCCTTCATCCTTGAGGAAGGTCTGGACACGGACGTGCTTGAACGCGTGGTGTCCGACATGGCCCGCGCGGCGGAAAAGGCGGGCGTGGCCATCGTGACGGGCGACACCAAGGTGGTGCCGAAGGGAGCGTGCGACGGACTTTTCATCACCACCGCGGGCGTGGGCGAAGTCATTGCGCAGCCTGCGCCTTCCGGTCATTCGGCCCGTCCGGGGGACGCCGTGCTTGTGAGCGGCTCCATGGGCGACCACGGACTCACGGTCATGGCGAGGCGCGACAACCTCACCTTTGCCGCCGATGCCTCAAGCGACAGCGCTCCTTTGAACCGCATGGTGGAGAGGCTCATCACGGAAGTGGGGGATATCCATGTGCTGCGCGATCCCACGCGCGGCGGTCTTGCCACCACGCTCAACGAAATCGCGGAGCAGTCCGGCGTGGGCATCACCATCGAGGAAGCCGCCGTGCCGGTGCATGAGAGCGTGCGTTCAGGCTGCGACGTGCTCGGCCTCGATCCCTTGTACCTTGCCAACGAGGGCAAGCTCATCTGCATCCTTCCCCGCGAAAAGGCGGAGGCGGCGCTTTTTGTCATGAAGTCCTGCGAGTTCGGGGCCGAGGCGGCCGTCATAGGCGAAGTGACGGCGTCGGAGAGGCCCCGCGTGGAACTTCGTACCTTCATGGGCGGCTCGAGGCTCCTTTCCATGCTGGAAGGCGCGCAGCTGCCCCGCATCTGCTGAGGTCGTCATGCGCATCGCCGTCTGGAACACCGCATTTCTGGGAGATTCCGTTCTCACGCTTCCGCTCATCCGCGTTCTCAAGGCCGCGTGGCCCGAATCGGAGCTCGATTTCTACGTGCGCGGCGGACTTGCCTCTCTTTATGAGGCGCAGCCCGAGATTTCCCGCGTGTTCTCCTGCGACAAGCGCGGGAAGGACAAGGGACTTGCCGCCGTGGTCCGGGAAGGCCGCGGCATTGCGGAGCGCGGCTACGACGTCTGGGTGGACGCCCATCTCAGCCTGCGCAGCTCGTACATGGCCTGGGCAAGCCGCGCGCCGGTGCGCGCAGGCTACGCCGAGGCCGCGCTCTCCCGTTTTGTGTTCACGCGCCGCGTGAGCCGCCGTTTTGACGAGCTTCAGGAAATAGAGCGTCTGCTTCTTCTGGCCAGGGCGCTGGACGTTCCTTCCGCGCTTCTGGAAGACAGAGAGCTGTGCTGGCCGGACATCGTGCTTCCTTCCCGCGCCGTGGAAGAAGCTGCGGCGCTGCTTGCGCCGCTTCCTTCGGGACGAAAGACCATAGGACTGCATCCGGGCTCGGTATGGCCCACCAAGCGCTGGACTCCGGAAGGCTTTGCCTTTATCCTGCGCCGTGCTCTGGAGAGCGGGGTGAACGTCGTTCTGCTTGCCGGTCCCGGCGAGGAGGAGAGGGCCGCCCATGTCCGTGCTCTGGCGGGTGTCGACGGCAGCGAATCCGGTTTTCTCGATCTTTCGGGAAAGACCTCGCTGCTTTCTCTGGCCGCGCTGCTCGGAAGGCTGGACGATTACGTCACCAACGACTCCGGCCCCATGCATCTTGCCTGGGCGCAGCACACCCCGGTCACGGCGCTGTTCGGCCCCACGGTGCGTTCTTTAGGCTTTGAGCCCCGGGGTGCATCGAGCACCGTCATCGAGGTGGATCTTCCCTGCCGTCCCTGCGGACTGCACGGGCACAAGTTGTGTCCCCGGGGGCATTTTGACTGCATGAAGAAAATAGATCCCGCCGCGGTGTGGAACGACGTTTCGCGCAAGCTTGCGGCAGGCAGACAGGAATAGCCATGTCTTCAAAGAAAAACAGGCCGCTGCCGCAGAGTCTCGGCCTGCCGTTCACCGGGGCGGACAGTCACGCGCATCTTGACGACGAGCGTCTTCTGCCCGACCTCTCCGGCATGCTCGAGCGTGCCGCCTCTTCCGGGGTGTCGCTCATCGTGCACATGTTTCTCCAGCACGAGAGATACGCGGCGAACCGCGGACTCATTCTGGACGCCGCGGCCGCGCTGCCCAAGGCTCCCGACATCTGCTTCGCCCGCGGGCTGCATCCCGAGGACGTGCTCACGGCCGATGAAGAGGAGTGGGAGCATCTTGTGGATGCGGTGAAGCATGATCCTCTCATCCGCGCCATAGGGGAGATAGGTCTGGACTACCATTACGAGGAAGGCTATTCGCCCTCCGCGCTTCAGGAGCCGTGGTTCCGCAGGCAGCTCAGGCTCGCCAGGGAGCTGGACAAGCCCGTGGTCATCCATTCCCGCGAGGCATGGGACAGAATGTTCGCCATCCTCGACGAGGAGGACATGCCGGGACGGCCCCTTCTCTGGCACTGCTTCGGGGGCGACGCTGCAAGGGCGGAGCAGATCATGGAGCGCGGCTGGTACATCGCCTTCGGCGGCGCGTCCACGTTCAAGGCCAACGCCGAGGTGCGCGAGGCCCTCCGCGCGGTTTCACCCGAGCGTCTCATGCTGGAAACGGACTGTCCCTATCTTGCGCCTGAGCCCTGGCGCGGCAAAACCAACGAACCGGCGCTTGCCGTGTTCACGGCCGAGCGCCTGGCCGCGGAGCTTTCCATGAGCACGGAAGAGCTCTGGACGCTCACGGGAGAGAACACGAGGCGCTTTTTCGGCATGGTCCGTTCCGCAGAAGACTGAGACGGACCGGAGAGCCCCGGACAACGTTTTTTGAGCGCGTGCGGAAAGTGCCGCGCATGAGACACGACGCTCCCTGGGAGCGATATTTTTTCAGGAGACAAGAATGGGCAAGAGCGGATTTCACTGCATCACCTTCGGCTGTCAGATGAACGTCAACGATTCCCAGTGGGTGGAGCGTGCGCTCATGCGTCTGGGCTTCGAGGAGAAGCCTCTGGAAGAGGCCGACGTGGTGTTCATCAATACCTGCTCCGTGCGCGAGAAGCCGGAACAGAAGGTGTACAGCACTCTCGGCCGCGTGCAGCGCGCCAATCCGCGCGCCGTGGTGGGCGTGGCGGGATGCGTGGCCCAGCAGCTCGGAGAGGAGCTCATGCGCCGTCATCCGCAGGTGCGTCTCGTGGCGGGCACCGACGGCGTCTCCTCCGTGCCCGAAGCCTTCGTGCGTCTTTTGAACGAGCCGAAGCTGAAGCTCTCCTATCTTGATTTCACCGATATTTTCCCCGACCGCGATCCCTGCCTTGTGGACGGCGCGGGAATGCCGGAGCAGGAAGGCGTGACCCCCGTGGCCTACGTGAACATCATGCAGGGCTGCGACAACTTCTGCGCCTACTGCATCGTTCCCTACACGCGTGGGCCGCGCAAGTCGCGCTCCACAAAGGCCGTGCTCGACGAGTGCCGCGCCTGGGTGGCGCGGGGCGCGGGCGACATCACGCTTCTCGGGCAGAACGTCAACGTGTTCGGCAACGACAAGAGCGGCGACGGCACCACGTTCCCCGAGCTTCTGCGTCAGGTGGCGGCCATTCCGGGACTTCGGCGCATCCGTTTCGTGTCCGCGCATCCCCGCGACTTCTCGCAGGAGACCATCGACATGTTCGCCGAGCTTCCGCAGCTCTGCCCGCGTCTGCATCTGCCGCTTCAGTCCGGCTCGGATTCCATGCTGAAGAAGATGGGGCGCGGCTACGACATGGAGCGCTACCTCTCCGTGGTGGAGGGACTCAGAAAGGCCAGGCCCGACATCGCGCTTTCCACGGATCTCATCGTGGGATTCCCGTCGGAAACGGAAGAGGAATTCGAGGACACGCTGAAGGCCATAGACAGCTGCGGCTTCATGTCGAGCTTTTCCTTCTGCTATTCCGACAGGCCGGGCACGCGCGCCTCGGCCATGCCGTTCAAGATCCCCCACGAAGTGCAGCTTGAGAGGCTGGAGAGGCTCCAGAACCTTCAGAACGACCGGGCCGAAGCGTGGCTCAAAAGCCGCGTGGGACTTGTGACCGACGTGCTTCTTGAGGGACCGACCCAGAGAAGGACGGAGGAGAACAACGAATGGCAGGGCCGCGATCCGTGGGGCGACATGGTCAACGTGACCATGCCCGAAGGCGAGGGGCGTCCCGGCGAGTTCGTGGACGTGAAGATAGACAGGGCCCTCAAGCATTCTCTCAAGGCTTCGCCCGTCGGGCGCGGCGAGTGAGAGGGAAGGATGTGAAGAAAAAGGCGGCGGAACTCAAGTTCCGCCGCCTTTTTGCTTGAGGAGGGCAGGGAAGGATCAGCAGTTGCATTCGGCGCCGGAAATGGCGTCCACGCGCAGGGTCTGCTTGGCCTGTTCAAGGGCGTCCTTGTTCATGCCGGGCACGTCGGCAAGCTCGTCGATGGACATGAAGTCGCCCATTTCTTCGCGGTACTGCACGATGGCCTTGGCCAGATCGGCGTTCAGACCGGGCACGGAGGCAAGTTCCTGCTGAGTGGCGGTGTTGACGTTGACGCCTTCATCCTCGGCAAGGGCGACGGAGGAAAAGGCAAGGCAGAGGGCGAGGGCAAGAGCGGAAACGAGGGAACGGGTCATGGAAAGCTCCTTTTTCGTTGTTACCAGCTGAGATAGGACCAGGAATACATGAAAAAGCAGATGACAAGGGAAAGCAGCGAGGAGGCGGCAAGGCAAAGATGCCTGCGCCCCGCGCCGCACCGGGGGCTGTGGGCGTGGAATATGCCCATGTAGATGGCTGTTGCCGTGGCCCAGAAGAGCAGCAGGGCGAACAGTATCTGAAGATAGAAGGTGATGCCTGTCATGGTTGTTCCTCTGTGGAAGGACGAGGTTGCCGGGGATCATCGAGGCGGGAAGCCGGGCCCGGTATGTCCGGCCGGGTCTGGTACCCCGGCCGGTTCAGGAGTTCCTGACATGGTCTGATGACCAGTCAGAAGTCATGGCATGTCAGAGCAGGCCCGTGCGCTGGAAGAGCACGGCGAGCAGCATGAAGAGGACGGCAAGAACGATGCCCACCATGTCGCGGTCATGTTCCTCTTCGCCGGTGTTGGCCATGTAGTCGAAGCCTTCATCGTCTATGGTGTGGGAATGGCGCATGCTGGACTCCTTAGAAGAGCGGGAGGTTGAAATGGGCCGCGGCCATGAGGCATCCGGCGAGAACGGCTATGCGTATGATGCCGGAAGCAAAGGTGAGCGCGACGCCGCGCAGTCCCCACTGCGCTATTTCACGCAGGGGAAGCGAAAGGCCGAGGGCTGCGGCGGCCAGGGAGAAGTCCCACTTCACGAGCTCGAAGATGGCGAGGTGGGCAGGTTCCTTGACCACATGGAACTGCACCACGATCCAGGCGATGATGAAGACCACGATGAACAGAGGAAGCTTTTTGTGGGCTTTCGTGGCCATGACGGTTTCGTCATCGGGGAACATCCTTGCGCGCAGGAACATGACGAAGAACACGAACAGGAAACCTGCGGGCATGAGGGCGTTGCGCACGCTGTCGAAGTAGTGGGCCCAGTGTCCCGCCTCGTAGCTGAAGCCGAAGGCCGCGTTGAACATCTGTCCCGTGTTGCCTATGCCGAGCACGGAGAGCACGGCGAAGGCTTCATCGTCCATGTTGAGGGCGTGTCCGAGGAGGGGCAGCAGGAAGGAGGCCGCAAGTCCGAAGAGAAGAACGCAGCCGAGGGCATTGATGACCTGTCCGCCCTTGGATTTCAGCATGGGCATGAGGATGGCCACCACATGGGGGTCGCCTGTGGAAAGCGCGCCCGCGATGGTGGAATAGTGGCGGTCGTCCATGCGAAGGGCCCTGCCGATGACGAGGGTGACGACGGCGGTGAGCACCATGACGGCGAAGGCGAAGAGAATGAGCGGCATTCCCGCCTTTGTCGCGTGGCTGAACACAAAGTGCGGCGCCAGCATGATGATGCCGAGCGGCATGAACACATGGATGAGCGACAGTCCCCGCTTCCACGAGTCCGGCACGCCGAAGACGTTGCCGATGATGAGGCCCATCAGAAAGGGGTTCCACACGAAGTTTGAGTTCAGCGTCTGGAAGAGGGGCTGATGGTTCACGGGGCCGATGACGGCATCGAGCCAGGAAAACAGGTTCTCCAGCGTGAGGGGATTGGGGCTGCCCGCCAGATTGTTGGAGATGAGCGCAATGAAGAACATGGCCAGCAGACCGGGCAGGATCTCCTGCGTGCTGTAGAGGCAGCTGAGGAAGGAGCGCCGGCGCTCCTCGTAGGGAATATTCATGCTAGTACCTGCCTGTTATTGGAACTTGTGGGACAGCCATGCGTTGAGCCCACGTTCTGGATGGGGATGCGTGCCGGTGCGCCAGTATTCCTGCCAGGCGGAGCGTTCCATGAGGGACGCGCGCAGGAAGCCTTCAATGGTGCCGTTGACGCCCATGAGCACGTCGATGTTGTTGCGCGGCTGGAAGGCCAGGTTGGCGCTCTTGAACACACGCTTGCGGTAGTTGGTCTCGATGTGCCAGGCATGGATCATCTCGCCGTCGAAGCTGTCGATGACGATGCTGAACTGCGGCTTGCCGTCGGCCATGCGGGGACCGTCGAAGCGGGGATGGTCCTTGTCCAGGATGATGGGCTCGGGATTGTCCAGCAGCACTTCGTTGAGCTGATAGCAGTGACCGCACACGTCGGGCCGCACCATGAAGCGAGGATCTCCTTCGAAGGGAGTGTCGCTTTCGAGCTTTTTCAGGTTTACGTAGGTGTAGAAGGCGGCCTTGCCCTTTTCAAAGGGGGTCTTCACGTCCATTTCGGCAAGGACCTTGCTTTTGCCCTCGTCGAAGGTGAACTGAAGGGAGTTCACCACGCGCTGATGCTGGGGCAGGAAGGCGCGGGTCTCGGCGTTGAGGGGACCGAGCGTTCTGGTTTCCTTGAGCGAACCGTCGTTTCTGCGGAGCTCCACCGTGGCGGTGCCGGCGGCCTCGTCGAAGGAAACGAGTCTGAGCGTATGGTTCTTGCCGAGGGCCTTTTCCTCGCCGGGAGCGAGCAGGGCGCGCACGGGCTTGTCGTAGGTGTATTCCACGCACTTGATGGCGGGAGTGCCGAAGCTCTTCACGCGCACGTAGTCTTCGCCCACGAATTCCGGTTCGATCCAGGTGGCGCCTTCGGCAAAGCGGTCGTGCAGGTAGTAGCGGTCGCCCTGTTCGCGGCTGAGTCCCTGAGCGAGTTCAAAGGGCGCGCCGAAGTTGTTGCCCGAGTACTTCACCACGTTGATCTGCGCCATGGGTCTGTCGTCGAGCAGGTGCTTTTCGGTGAAGCGCAGCACCTTGTTGTTCACGCCGAGGGGCTGGTCCTGCCAGTAGATGGGGTGCAGACTGGCGTCGGGCTGCACGCGCCAGAAGTCTATGTCGAAGTTGCGGCGCGTGAAGGTGGTGGATTCGAAGGTGGCTATGTAGGCACGGCGGCCGAGCATGTAGAAGGTTTCGCCGTTCAGGGCGCGTACGTTGCGGGCGTTGCGCGAGGTGTAGAACAGGCCGGAGGGCGGAATGACGATGCGGTTGTTCTTCCAGTCCACGTAGCTGCCGCGGATGACGAGACCTTCGGAAGAGGTGAGTTTCTCGCCTCTGCGGTTGGTCACCTGTTCGCGTCCGAAGCCGCGCATGAGCCCGCCGAAGGGCGCCGTGGGATCGGGCGAATGGAAGGCCATGTTCGGCATGACGCTCGGGAAGGACGTGAAATGAGAGCCCTGCACCTCGGTGCCGAAGGAAGGCATGGCGAGACGGTTGAGGAAGCTCTCTTCCAGAAGGGAGATGAAGGTGGGCGCGCGGCCGATGAAGCAGTCGATGTCCTTGCGGCCCTTGTCCGAGAAGACCAGATTGTCGGTGCGCTGGAAGAAGGCGTCGCGCACGTAGCAGCTCTTCACCCTGTCGCCGTCGATCTCGTCGGCCACCAGACGGAAGGCCGGACGGTTCCACACGTCGGAATACTTGACGGGGCCGTCGTAGCCGTCGTTTTTGCTGTCGAGGGTGAAGGCTTCGGCGTTCTCCAGCGTGAGGCGCTGAAGCTTGCCCGTGAGCAGGCTGGCTTCGAGTCCCACGGTGTAGCGGGGATCAAGCGGCCATTTGTCGCCGTTCTTCACGGTGACGAGGTCGCGGTAGACGACAAGACTCAGCATGCCGTCCTGCCAGTCGTGGGGCACGTCGTCGGACCACGGCACGAAGTCGGAATGACGCAGCCACTTCGGCTGAACGGCGATTTCTATGCGCATGTCCTCGCCGGGCACGGTGAGAAAATAGGCGTCCTTTTCGTCTTCGGCATCCTTGTAGCCCTGGGAGCTTATGGGACGGATCAGCTTTTCGGCCAGCACCTTGTCGCCGCCGAGATTCGTCACGCGCACGCGAAATCCGCTGTCCTCGCGGAAGGCGTAGATGCGCTTTGTCCCGTACAGGCGGTATTCCTCCTGACGAAGGTCCAGCACCACGGGACGGGAGAGCGAGAACGTGGCCTCCTCAATGACGGGATAGGAGAGCGAGGCGAAGGTGGCCTTCTGAAAGTCGTGGTCCTTCACTTCGAAGCGACTTGCCCCGTATTCGAACACGGGGTCGAGGAAGAACCCGTCGAGCTGCTCCACGTCGCCTTCCATGTGGCTGCGGTCGGGCAGATTCCTGATGGCGGGAAATTTCGACGACACGGAAAATTCCATGGGCCAGTGGCCCGAAGGCGCGATGAGCGCCATCTGGATGTAGGGCAGGTCGTAGTGGTCGGTGGCGTAGTCGAACCAGAGCCGGTATCCGGACTCGTCCACCAGCACCTTCTCACCCTTTTTCAGACTGACGTTCTTTACGGTGCGCACGCTTGTTCTGCTGTCGACGAGATAGGCATGCTCCCCGAGCAGCAGGAACGGATCGCGCCGGAAGGGAGCGGCGTCTTCGTCGGTCTCGGAGATGTAGCACAGTCCTCCCGCAGGAACGACGGCCTTGCCGTCCTTCACGGAACTTTTGCGGACGAGAACGGCCTCGGAAAGTTCGCGCGTCTGGCCGTACTGGTTTTTGAAGGCTTTGTGCCGCAGACCTCCGAGGTCGGGAATGAAGGGCATGTCGCCAGCCGGAGCAAGGCCATGCGGACTTTCCGCGGCCGGGGCGCCGGAACAAAGAAGGCAGAGCAGAACTGCGGCGGCGCCGGAAGCGAGAAGTTTGTTCATCAAAACTTCCTTGTGGTTAGAATGGTCCGGTCGAAGGAAGACCTGTTTCGTCCGGGCCGGGCGTGCGGAGGACAAAACAGGAGAATTCCGATATGAGGGGGATATGCACGAATCGTTCCAAAAAAGGCATATGCAATGATTGCGGCATATTATATGCCGGCATCCGGAAGGCGTGAGCTGTCTTTGCCCCC
>CAJJMX010000030.1 GCA_905192935.1 uncultured Mailhella sp. | reverse complement strand
GCTTTGCCCTGCGCACGCTCGACGCTGCGGAAGCTGAGGAATCCATAAACATATTCAGGCAGATAGCGGCACTCGGGGTCAACGAGGGGCGCGAGCTTGAAAAAATCTGACCGGCCTTTTGCCGGGAAGCTCCGGGGAGCCGTCTTATGCTGTGACGGAAGGGGCGGCTTCTTCCGAAGGCGGAGGGAAAAGCGTCCCTCCGTTGTGGTCTCGCTTTCGGCGTCGGTTCCGCCATGCCAGGGAGCGGGGGAAACGGGGCCGCAAAAGAGGCTTCGGCGTTTCTTCTTTTCCGGCAGACGTCCTTTCGGGACAGGGCCCGTGCCCGCCTGAGAGCGTCGCTTCGGCGTCTTCCACGAAAGGCGCGGGGCAAGAGAGGCCGAACCCGCCGTGAGGGCGTTCCGGCGCGACGCTTTTTCCGTCTTTTCATGTCCGCAGCCTTGCGGGGCCGCGGGCATTATTTTACGAAAAGCCGGAAGGGCGCGGAGAGCACGCCGCCTATGAGGTCGCTGACGCCGGAGCCGATGTTGCCCACCGTGCCCGTGACGGCGCCGAGCAGCTTGTAGGTTATCTTGGGCGAGAAGAGATTGCCGGTGATGGAGACCGGCATTTCGGGTATGCCCGCCAGCGTGACGGTGGCCTCGGCGTTGATGCTTTCCGAGGCGAGGTCTGCCGTGCCTTCTCCCACGATGGTCAGAGGGGAGCCCTTGATGAGAAAGTCCCTGCATGTGGCTGTGCCTCTGTCCAGAGTGATGTTCATGGACATGGTCCTGAACTCCGTGCGGGACTCCTTCTTTATCGAGGTTTCGCTTTTTCCCGAGGGAGGGGTGATGATGGCGCCGCCCGACACGAGGAGCGAGAGTTTTCCGTTCAGCGCATGTCTCCAGTCTCCCCAGTTCTTCTGGCGGGACTTCAGGGAGGCGTCGAAGGTCCCCGTGCCGGCTATGCGCGTCTTCTGTCCTCTGTCGGTGCTGAAGTTCAGCATGTTCATGTTGCGGCAGTGCGTGGAGAGCGAGAGATCCGCGGCCTTTCTGTCTGCCGTGAGCGCCGCCTGAAAGCTGCCGTCCGCCTGTCCGCCGCCGGGAAAGACGGCCTTGAAGGGCGCGGTGAGCACGCCGTTCTTCTGAGAAACGGGCAGGGTCATGCTGTCCAGTGTGGTGGCGAAGGCCCGCAGACGGTCAAAGGAGAGCGAAAGCGTCATGTCGAAGTTTTCCAGGAAGGAGAGCGGCAGCGGCGTGCTTTTGCTCTCGGCGGGGGAGCCTTCGGCCGTGGAGCGGTAGTCGTCGACGTTGAGGAAGGGCAGACGAAGGTTCCCGTTCAGCGTCGGGCGGCCCGTAAGCGACTGATGAAGCGCGCCGCTGAACCTGGTGCCGTCCAGAGAGCCCTGGAGCTTGTCGAGACTGATCTGCCCGGCGCTTATGGTCACGTCGGCGGAGGCTTCCGCCTTTTGGAACGTTTTTTTGCCCTCAGCCTGGGGCAGGGACAGACCGAAGAGCGCCAGGCATCTGCGCATCGACGGCGTGACGAGGTTCAGCCTGCCCGACACGGAAAGCTTGTCAGGCACGTTTGAGGCGGTCATTTTGCCGGTGAGGGTGAAGTCCTTGTGGCGGAGCGCGGCGTCGGTCATGGACACGCTTTTGCCGGACGCGCTGTAGCTGCCCCTGCCGGATACGGTGAAGTCCATATCGTCGGCAAGAAGGTCGCAGAGCGCCTTCTTCAGGGAGACCTCAAGCGAAACGGGCTGGTTGCGCATGGCCGAGGGCAGACCGTTCTTCGTGCTGAAGGAGAGGGCGGCCTGTTTCGCCTCGGCGGAAACCGACCAGTTCTCGGAAGTGAGATCCACCTTCCAGTTTCCCTTGAAATCCATGAGGTCGGGCATGGCGCTCAGATTCTTTGCCGGAGCGGCCGCCGCCTGAGCGCTGACGGCAAGCGAGGCGTAGGACAGGGGGGCGGTGCCCTTGCTCAGAGTCAGGCCTCCCCGGTCCAGATTCGCCCGCAGGCTTCCGCCGAGCGTGCTCAGCATGGTGAGCGAGGAGCCGGGCTCGAAGGAAAGATCCGCGGATCCCTTTCTGAGAAGACCGGTCATGGCCGGATAGCCGGCAAGCGCCCGGGTGAATCCGTCCATGGTCACCTTGTCGAGGTCGGCCGTCACGCGCACCTTGTCGTCCAGGTAGACCCTGGACGTCGCCTTGCCGCCGTACAGACCGCCGACGGCGATGTTCAGCATGGGATGTCCTGCCGGAGCAGGAACGACATGAACGTCGGCGCCGTTCACGCTGAAGTTCATGATGTCGGCCGTGTCCGCGGAAATATGGATGTCGTAGCCCACATGGATGTGATCCTCGTCCGGATTGCTTTCAGCTTCCTCCTCATGGGAGGAGGGGAGCACCGGCGGCGGCAGATGCGACATGTCGGGAAATTCGCCCCTGAGCTCGGGGAAGATGCGGTTGAGATCCACCTTTTTGCCGTGAGCGCTGATGAGTATTTCCGGCTTGAGATATTCCCGGCAGCTTCCCGAGCCTTCCAGGTCCATGCCCATCACCTGCGCCTTGAGACGGGGTACCACCACGCCGCGCAGACTGAGTTCCATGTCCTCGAAGGAGCCGGTGATGTTGTCGAGCGCCCGCTGAAGACCGCCGGTCATGGCCCGGCCGAAGCCGAACCAGCGGGTCAGGCTGAAATGACGGATGTCGGCACGGCCGTGCAGCACGGGATCGCCCTGCATGAGTCCCTTCAGGATGCCGGACAGGACGACGTTGTCGTCTCCCATGCGGACGTCGGCGTTTTCAATGGTCACATCCGGGGTGTCGTCGTTTTTGTCGAAGGGAACGGCAAGGGATATGGGCACGGGATGTCCGTTCATGACGAGCGTTGCGGCAATGTCGGTCTTTCCCCGGGTCTGGAACGTTCCTTCCTCGGGCGAGGCCGAAAATCCGGCGGAAACGGAGACGTGCAGAGGCTTCGGCATGGGAAAATAGCGGTAGGGCTCGTCGATGGCGTGTCCCATGACGGCATCAAGCGGCGCAAGCTGGAGATCCGAGGAAAAAACCACGTCGCCGCGCCAGAGATGTCGGTGATTCCTGCGCAGGGAGGAGACGGCAAGGTGAGTGTTCTGCGCCGAGGCTTCGAGTCCGGCCGAAGTTCTGTAGCGCATGCCGTCCACGCCAAGTTCGAGATTTCCGGGAAGAATCCCCGGGAGCCTTGCCGCGGCATGGATGCCGGTGATCGTGAGATTTCCCCTGCCTTCCGAGCCCGTGATGCGGCAGGTCCCGTTTTCCACCTGGATGCGCACGCCGGTGATCCCGTAGGGCAGGGAGAAGCTGCGGGCGCTCTTGTCGGCATCCCCGGTTTTCTTTTCATGAAGGAGCTTTTCCAGAAGATCGCCGGAGATGTCGAGCGTGGGGCTTTCCAGAGACAGGGAACTCACCACGGGACTGAGGCGCAGCAGGGAAAGGTAGCCTATCTGGATCCTGGTCCTGCGCACGTGCAGTTCCATGTCGTCGACGCTGCCGCGCAGCAGGGCGAGATCCGAGGCGTGGATCGTGGGAACGGGAAAGAAGGAAAGGGACACTTCTCCGATGCTGCACTGCACGGAAAGTTTCGATTCCAGGAGCCGGGACACGGTGGAAGCCAGACGCGAAGGCTGAAGCCATGCGAGATAGCCGTAGACCGCCAGGGTGAGAAAAACTCCCCACAGCAGCAGAAGTATGGTTCCGAGACGAGGTTTCCGCATATTCCCTCTTGACGGGCCGCGGTACTTTTCGTACCGATTTTGCATGCCCGGGCTGCCCGCATAGTAGAAAACTTGCCGTAAGTATACAAGTAGGAAAGGGCCGCCGCCGATGACGCATCGGAAGGGCGACAGGAGTACCCATGACCTTCTATGTCTGCGCGGCGCTTGCCGTGCTTCTCATCGCCGGTCTTTCCGGCGCCATGCTTCCTTTTGTTTCCGTGTGGGATCACAGACTGGCCACGGCCCGCCGTCGTTCACTGTACGACAAGGGCGCCGGACAGACGGAATCCTTCACCGCCGTGCTCCAGGTGCTTTTTGCTCTGGCCCTTGCCGCCGATCTTCTGGCCCGGGGATATATCAGCCGTCTCATGACCGGACCGTGGGCCTTCGTGTGGGAGTGCCTCGTCATCGCCGCCTCCGTGGCGGCGCTGTGCGCCGTGGCGGTCCTTTTCGTGAAGAAGACGGGCAAGATGGCCTTCGGCATCCTTTCCGGTCTGGCCTCCACGCTCGCCGCGTGCCTTCTCTGCGTGCTGGCATGGGGCTTCTGCCTCGGCGCGCTTTCCGCCGGGACCGGCGACGAGCAGGAGGCCGTGCAGTCCTTCCTCGTGCTCATGGCGGGCATGCACAGCCTCGGCTTCATGTTCTTTGCGGGCTTTTCCCTGTTTCTGGGACTGACGGGCGCGTATGCCCTCGCCCTGTGCTGGCACATACTCTGCCGCAACCGTGACGACTTCGGCCGCGACTTCTATACCTTCATCCTCTCCATGCGCGCCCGGCAGGCCTTCGGTTCGGGAATCCTGCTCACCCTTTCCGCCGCGGCCATGTTCTGGCTCACGCCCGTGGTCGATGCCGCTCACGCGCTGGCGCTTCTTCCCTTTGCTAGCGAATACGCCTCCCAGGCCCTGACGGCGGGCATGTTCTGCCTGCCTCTCGCCGCGCTTCTCTGGTACGCCGTGGCGCACGCCGCCGTGCCCATGCAGAAGCGTTCCCTGGCCTTCCTCGCGCTGGTGCTGCTCTTTGCCGGGACGTATTTCGTGCTCGGCCGCGTGTAGCCCTTTTTCCTCATGCCGTAAAAAAGCCCTGTCCCGGGAAGATCCGGGGCAGGGCTTTTTGTCGTCCGGCAAAATTTTTGAGAAGCCTGTTAGTCGGGAGTCCGTCCGGGCCCGAGGGCCACGCGGCCTTTTCAGGCGGCCCTGGAGAAACTCTCAGCAGGAAGAGTTGAGCGCCTCGCGGGCCAGCTCTTCCGGCGCTTTTCCGCACTCTCTCTCAAGCCTCTCTTCCATGAGCTTTGCCCGTTCCATGCGTCCGGCAATGGCGGCCACGGCCTCGGGATCGTCGGGATAGCAGGCCATCTTGCTGCGGAAGCGCTCCTCAAGAGGCACGGGCTCTTTGCCGCGCACGAACTTGTCGGCGAGAAAGATGAGCTCTCTTTCGGAAAGCGGCTCATCGCCGGGCACGGTCATGTCCCGGTGATCTTCCACCAGTCTTGCCATGGCATCCATGCCCCATCCGCGCAGCAGTCTGCCTGCCGCGGCCTCATGGCGGGGCTGTCCCTTGCATACGTCGTGAATGATGCCTCCGACTTCGGCGAGAGCCTCGTCGAGCGGTCCTTTCTGCGCCGCGGCCCGGGCCTCGTTGAGCGCGGCGGCAAAGCGCGCGGCCACGCGGCCCACGGCAAGCGAGTGCATCACGCCCCGCTCCTGAGCGTGCCGCACGGCAAGAAGCTCCCTTGCCTCCATCGTCGAGAAGAGATCCTGCCGCGGGGCGAGGCTTCGCAGCTCTTCGTACTCGGCGGGCGAGTCCATGTCACGCAGGATGAAGGAATCCGCCACGGGGACCGTGACGGGCGAGAGGCCTTCCACGAGGTTTCTCAGGCATCCGTCGTCACCGGCGTCGAGCACGGTTTTCCGCATGGAGGCGGGAAAGAGCGGCGGATGACCGGCCGCGCCCCGGAACGTGGGAATGAGCGGCCTGTCCGTGCAGATCTGCGCGGCATCCAGAAGAGAGCGCACCGTCATGCGGCGCACGAGCGGAATGTCCACGGGATGCACGAAGATGGGACCGGCGTCCTTAGGCAGTGCGGCCATGCCCGCGCGGATGCTGGAGAACATGCCCCGTTCCGGATGGGGGTTGAGGGCGAAAGCCGCCCCGACAGCCTCGGCTTCGCGTCTCGTCGCTTCGGCACGGCTCCCGCCCACGACGAGCGGAGAGACGCCTTCCGCCTTATAGAGCGAACACAGGGCGGCAAGGGCGGTCTTTTCGCCGCCGGGAAGGGGCAGAGGTAGCAGAGGCTTGAACTTCGGAGCCATGCGCGAGGAAAATCCCGCGGCCAGAATAAGAGCGTGAGCGGTCATGATCTTTCAAGCAAAGGTTGAAGAATAAGGTTGGAAACGATCATAGCTCTTCTGCCGGCATTTGCAAAGCCCGGCGGCGGAACACGGGCCATGACGCGAGGATGCCGTTCCGTCTGCCTTCGGCAGAAAAAATTCCGAAAAGGGGCGAAGGAGACCTTCCGCCCCTTTTCATCGACTGCCGGGCCCAAGAGCGGACGATGCGCCCGCTACTTTTTCCTCCATGCCACGGGCGAGGGGGCGTGACGACGCACGGCGATGCACTCGGCAAGGATGCTCACGGCGATTTCTTCCGGCGTTTCCGCACCGATGTCGAGACCGATGGGCGCATGGATGCGGGCAAGGTCCTGCTCGGTGAAGCCGGATTCCAGAAGCCTTGCGTAGATCTGCTGACGCTTGCGCGTGCTGCCTATCATGCCGATGTAGTGCGCGGGCGTTCTGAGAGCCTGTTCCGCAGCCACGCCGTCGAAAAGGTGTCCCCGGGTGACGATGACGATATAGTCGCGCGGCGTGATGCGAAGAGGCCCGAAGCAGTCGGCATACTCGGGCGTGACGTGCACCTCGGCGTTGGGGAAGCGTCCTCTGTTCGCGTATTCCGGTCTGTCGTCGAGCACATGCACGGCAAAGCCGGTGAGGCCGGCGATGGCCGCCGTGGGCCGCGACACGTGGCCGCCGCCCACGATGATCATGCGTTCCGGCGGACGGCAGCTTTCACAGAAATACGTGGATCCGCCGCAGGGAACGAGGGCGGCTTCGTCGAGGGGCGCGGCGAGAAGGGCTTTTTTCACGTCTTCGGCCAGAGGAGCGCCGTCCGTCTCTCCGTCGTCATGAAGAAGCGTCCATGCCGTGCGTGAGCAGGGATAGGGCCGCACGATGCGGCAGCCTGCGCCTTCGGCAGCCGCCAGGGCCAGAGAGGCCGTGCGCACGAGTTCTTCCCGGTTAGGCGCGAAGGGCTCGATGAGCACGCGCACCTGTCCGCCGCAGATCATTTCCGAGCGTGCGGCCAGCGTGCCGTCCATGGCGATGTCGAGCACACAGGCTTCCTGCGTTTCACAGGCCTTCCGGCAGGCCTCGATGACTTTCGCCTCGGCCAGACCTCCGCCCGTGGTCCCGCCGAGCAGGCCCGAAGGCCCGGCCAGAAGACGGGAACCTGCCCCGCGCGGCGCGGAGCCTGCCTGAAACACCACGGTAGCCATGGCGGCAGGCCTTCCCGCCGCCAGCTCAGAACACAGAAGACGCAGCAGTTCTTGCATAAAAACCTCCTTTACGGACGAGACGCAGCACCGGCGTGCCGTCGATACGGACATAGCGTCCCCGCAGGGAGGAAAGCCGTCTGAGAGGACTTCCGCAGGCGCAGGGACCGGGAAGCCATGCCGCCGCGTCGCCGGTGCGGTAGCGTATGAGGGGCATGGCCTCCCTGTTGAGGGTCGTCAGAATGATTTCTCCGGTTTCTCCGTCCGGCACGGGCTCAAGGGAAACCGGATCCAGAATTTCCAGAAAAAGGTCCAGCTCGCGCAGATGATAGCCGTTCTTCGCCATGCACTGCACGCCGCCGCCGAAGCACGTTTCCGTCATGCCGTAGTGGTCGAGCACCCCGCCGTCGAGCGCCTGTTCAAGACCGTCGCGCACGGCGGCATCAAGGATGTCTCCGCTTGACTGTATGCCGTTCACGCAGGAGGCCAGACGGCGGAACGTTTCGTCCCGCGAGGCCTCAAGAAGCGCGGCGAGCTGATGGGGCGCGGCCACGAGACACTGCGGCTGCCGGCGCGAAAGATCGTCGCGCAGCGTGTCGAAGGAGGCTTCGGGATTTCCGGGCACCACGTCCACGCCCGAGGGCGAGAGCGCCTGCCGCAGAAGATCCGTCACGCCGTCGGGACACCGGGCTCCCGGCAGAAGTACCATGAGACGCTCTCCCGGATGCACGAGCTGCGCCATGCCCGTGGCGAAGAACGAGGCCGTGCGGGCAAGATCGCCCTCGGAAAAGGCGATGCGCTTCGGCATGCTCGTGGAGCCGGAGGTCTGGAGCGTGACGATGCGCTGCACGTCGCCCTGAGGCACGCAGAGAAATTCCCTGTAATCGTGAAGATCCTCAGGCGTGGTGAAGGGAAGCTTCCTGATGTCGTCCGCGCTCTGCATATCGAGGTCGAAGCCCTTCAGGGTGCGGCGGTACCGGCGGCTCAGGGAAAAGGCCCGGTGCAGGGTGCGGTTCAGAGCCTCGATGCGGGCGGCTTCAAGACGCTCGGGAAAGGAAGCGGCGGGATCGCCCGGGCACTGAGCATCGAGCCAGGCGTCCAGCGGAGAAGGAGAGAGAGAAGACATCTTCATGACCGGTCGCCTCTCTTCGGCGCGGAGCGGTAAAGAGGAATATTGTCGAAGCTCGTCAGGTTGTAGAGACAGAAGGGAATGAGTCTTCCGTCCGGAGCGACCACATGGATGCAGCAGCCGCGCACGCGCTCCACGTCGAGGCTGAGGGCATCCTGAAAGGCCATGGCCGACAGCGTAAAGCGCCTGTCCGCGCCAAGATCGGCGATGAAGCGGGAAAAGGCGTCGGAAAGAGACAGATGCTTCTGTTCCGGAGCCTTCCAGTGCGCGGCGGTGAAGGCCCGGGACGCGCGCGAGCCTTCGGCGTTGTCCACCAGGCGGGGCGACGCTCCGGCCGGAGACGTGCTGCCGGAACAGCAGGCCGCGCCTATGGGATCGCCGAGCGTGCCGTCGTTTTTTCTGCCGTACACGGCGCTGAAGGAGCAGAGCGGATGCTCGCAGGAAGGCGCATGAAAATGCTCCGTCTTCACCATGCCGCCGCTCTGACGCTCCAGAGCCGCCATGAGCTCCGGCAGGGTGATGCGGGGCGCTTCGTCCATGTCCCAGGGGAATCGCCCGAAGGAGGACACGGGCTGAAAGTGCAGACCGCGCACATGACTGCCCTGAGAGAGGGCGTAGTCGAGAAGCTTTCCGACCTCATGGTCGTTGACGCCGCGCACCAGCGTGCATACCAGCACCACGCCGAGTCCTGCCCGGGCGCAGGCATCCACGGCCTCCTGCTTCAGCGCAAGGCAGTCCCGGCCCCGCAGCGTGCGGAACACCTCGTCGCTCACGCCGTCGAACTGAAGATACACGGAATCGAGCCCGGCCTCGCGGAGGCTTTCGGCATACCCGTCTTCCCTGCCGAGGCGCAGGCCGTTGGTGTTCACCTGCACGAGGGAAAAGCCTTTTTCTTTGGCCATGCGGATGACGGCGGGCAGATCGTCGCGTTCCGTGGGCTCGCCGCCGGAGAGCTGCACGTTGCAGGGACCGGAAGCGCGGGAGAGGGCGTCGAGCTGTCTGCCTATGTCCTCAAGGGGCGGATCTTCGGAGGCGTTTCCCGCACGGGCATAGCACACGGGGCAGCCCAGGGAACAGCGCATGGTCACTTCGATGAGTCCCGTGCATGTGTGCTGGACGTGCTCCGGGCACAGGCCGCAGTCGAAGGGACAGCCTTTTTCCACGTCCGTGGCCGGATGCGCGGGATAGGCGGGAATGCGCGCGCTCTGCCGCCATCGGGCAAAGGACGGCATGCCTTCGCCTTCCTTCCATGCCGGAACGGTAAAGACGCCGTGCTCCGGGCAGCTCTTGCGGAGATGGACGGCATCGCCTTCACGGTAATAGCCCGCGTCCACAAGGCGCAGACAGACGGGGCACAGGCTCTGGGTCTGGGCAAGCAGCATGTCAGTTCCCCGCCGCGTCGAGCCCGTAGGACTCGCAGATGTCCAGTATCTTTTCCCAGCATTCCGCAAGAAGATCGCCGCAGAGCTCCATGGGCGGCATGCCGCCTTCGGGGATGGGCGTGCCGGAGGCGGCGGCAAGTCCAGAGGACACGTTTTCGCAGCCCGTGCCGCCGAAGTCCCGGGGCCGTTCCATGAACCATGTCGCGTACTCGTTGGTCATGGCGTCGAGCATGGGATGGGGCTCCTCCTCATTTTTGGAGGAAAGCCATGCCAGCACGGCCGCCCCGCCCGTAAGCAGACCGCAGGGGCCGCCGGACTGGCCTATGCCGTGGCACAGTCCCCGCATGGCGCACATGAGACCGGTATCTTCCGTGTCGTCGAGCTGCCTTGCAAGGGCCAGAAGCAGCTGGGAACAGCAGTATCCCTTGCGTACATAGGGGAGCAGGTCCAGTAGTAGGGCATTCATGGGGAACTCCTTGAAATCTTGTTGCCCGAAGCGTCGGGGGCGCCGGGGGCGTTTTCGGTATGGTCGGCGGAAAAGCGCAGTACCGGGATCCGGGGCCTTCCTTCTTCCGGGCGGAGGCGGACGGCGGGAGCTCATGCTGCGCCAAAGAGAAAAAGACGGCGGAAAGTCTGCGTCCGGCAGTCAGCGATTCGGCACGGGCGCACGGGGTGCGGCTATCCACAGGCCGTAGCCCATGCGCGTTCCTCCGGGGCGGAGGGAACCGCAGGCGCAGTCGCCGCTGACGCGGCCCGTGTCCTTGCCCGGGGCTTTTCCGCGAAGAAGGGCGCAGAGACTTTCGTCCCCGTACCAGAGCAGGCGGGCGGCCAGCTCCTTCAGACTTGAAGTATGATCCTCGAAACGGAGCAGGACAAGACCGCTTTGTTCAAGCAAAGCTTCAAGTTCCTGTCTGGTCCGCGCCCCGGCAAGGCAGGATGAGCCGTGAATCATCGTCCCGGAAGGGACGGAGGAAGAGCGCACGTAGAGATCGGAGAGCACCAGTTTTCCGTCCGGTCTCAGGATGCCGGCAAAGCGCCGCAGGGCAAGAGCGGCATCCGGCAGAAGCGAGAGCACGCATTCGCACAGGATGCCGTCGAAGGAGGCCGGGGGAAAGGGAGGATCCCCGGCGTCGGCCTGCACGAAGGGAAAGTCCTTCGTCATGGCCCTTTCCCTGTCGAGACCCGTGCCGTGCAGACCGAGAGCGCGCACAAGCTCGAGACTTGCTCCCTGTCCGCAGCCTATGTCGAGAATGTCCGCTCCTGGCGCAAAGCGGCAGAGCTCAAGGGCATGACGCGTGAGCGCCGTGCCGCCGGGCCGCCAGGTCTCGCCCGCGATGCGCCGAAACGAGTCTGAGGCATACAGAGGCAGGTTCGTTCCGGTCATCTACTTGTCTTCCAGCAGGGCTTCCACTTCCGCCATCTTGCCTTCCGCCAGGGACTGGGGAATGAGCGTCAGCCCGCAGGAGGGACAGCGGGGAAGAATGACGTCGAAGGCGCTGTGCATGTAGAGCGCCTGCACCTTGATCTGTTCAAGCGGCACATGACACCTTGCGCAGATCCAGTCGCCTTCATCCGTGGTGAAATTCGGTTCCAGAGCCATATTAACCTCGTATTGCTGAAAGCGCGCCTAGGCGTGCACCTTGTCTTCCAGAATGACCTTTTCCGCAGGCTGAACGGCTCCGGCCACCACCATGCGATGGCACCAGGCCTTCACCAGCGTGAACCCGCCGTCGGCATCGGCCGTGTATTCCACCCAGAAGGTCACGTTGCGCGGCCGCCATGAGCCCACGAAGTGACCGTTTTCCCTGTTGAGGAACCTGGCGCCGGTCTTCTCCATGCCCGCAATGGCCGTCGCCACGTCCTGCCGCAGGATGTAGCGGCGCTCCATGGCCTCGCGCACGTCGTCGGGAATGCGCAGAAGGACGGGTTCCTCGTCGTGCCTGACCTCGGGCTTCTTCCCGAGAAATTCCTCGAGAGCCGCTTCCTTCAGGGCCGCGCGTCCGGCACGGCGGGCGGAAAGTCCGGGAGAGGAGGTTTCGGGATGTCCCTGTTCCGCAGTCTGGGGAAGGATGTCGAAAAGATGCCAGCTTTCCGTTTCCGTGGCAAAGCGGTCATGACACATGATGCAGGAGGTGAGCACGGGAAGGGAGAACTCTTCGGCGCGTTTTTTCGCCATGGCGTCGGCCACGTCGGGCTGCGCGTTCCATACGAGACCGCCGTAGCCGCAGCAGGCGCTTTCCGCGCCGGTGCGCTTCGGTTCTTCCACACGGATGCCCGCCTTGACGGCCAGAGAGCGCACGGCCCTCTGCCATTCGGAATCATGGCGCGCTCCGCAGGGATCCTGCACGCACATGCCCTCGGGCGCAGCGCTTTTGAAGGGCTCGGGCATGAGCTCGTCGAGCCTGGACCAGAGCGCGGTGATGACGGCTTCAGGCATGGCCTTTTTCAGGGCGGTCATGCAGGAGGAACATGCCGCGAGGATTTCCGGACGTCCGCACGATTCCCAGTCCTGGCGGAGCTTCTCTGCGTGCTCGGCAAAAAGAGCTTCTCTGCCTGCCCACCAGGCCGGTATGCCGCAGCAGCTGCTGTAGAGGGTGACGCCGCCCGGCAGTTTTTCCCGCAGATACCGGTACATGGCAAGCACCTGAGAGCCGCGTGAGGCCGCCAGCTGACAGCCGGGGAAGAACAGGAACGCGGCATGTCCGCCTTTGGCGGCGACATCCGGATCTTCGAGAAGGAACGCGCTTTCCAGACCGCTGGCCTGAGCCATGTCCTCAAGCGCGAATTCGTGGGCCGAGGCGGGCATGACGTCCCTTTCCACGGCGTCCTGCCTTGCCTGAAGACACAGGTCCGCCATGGAGAAATGCTCGGGGCAGATTTCCTCGCACTGTCCGCACAGGGCGCAGCCGTTCATGATGACGTTGGCCGTGCGCGTGCCGCGGACGACGGAGGCGTTGTTGTAGAGCTTGCGCGCGTAGACGCGGGGAAATTCCTTGTATTTCTGCATGAAGGGGCATTCCTTCACGCACTGCATGCAGGAGCAGCGGATGCAGCGGTCCGCTTCGCGGCGGGCCTCCTCCTCCGTGTAGGATCCGCTCTCCGGCAG
>CAJJMX010000029.1 GCA_905192935.1 uncultured Mailhella sp. | reverse complement strand
AATCGCCATTTCTGGTGCACCGGTTATTTTATCAGCACGGTGGGAGTAAATGAAGCGACGATAATCAAGTATGTCCGGGAACAGGAAGAACGAGACAAAATAACCGATCAGTATAGTTTGGTAGAGCGGCCCGTCAGCTCGTTTACGAGCAGCAGGAAATAACCCTACGGCAAGAGTCGAGATCGAGCCCTCTTAAGAGGGCAGCCGAGTAATAGACCCTTATAGGGTCAAATCAAACCGCCCCTTGAAGGGGCGGTCCTGACTTTAATCTTTCGGAGCAATGTCGGAAGAACGCCTGTCCGGATCGATCGCAGGCGAAGGTCTTGGACCGGAAAATCCCGTGGCATGCAGAATCGGGCAAGAAGTGGAGAGAATCGTATCTGGAGAGTCTTCCTGTTCCTGCTATTCTGACCATGGAGCCTGAAGGCTTCAAAAGCAGGATTCCCGAGCCGCACGGCAGCGTGCGGCGGAAGGACAGAATGCGTTCATTCAGAAAGACGCCGGTGCGGGCACATGCAGTTTTCTGCCCGGCAAGGGAGTTTTTATGAAGAAGTTTTTTGCTCTTGGAACCATGCTTCTTGCGGGTATGACCGTGTTCTCTTCCTCCGTGGCCCTTGCCGCATCGGAGGAGGCGCTCGACAGACGTGCCGTCGCGGCAAAGAACATGCAGAAAATCCTGGGTACGGAAGACTCCTCGCTTTCCGCCACGGATCCCGAGTTTGCGGCCATGCGCGACAGGCTCCTCTACGGCGAGATCGCGGATCACGGGACGCTCTCCGACGTGCAGAGGGAGCTCGTCACCTTGGTGGTGCTCGTTGCCGGTCAGACGCTGGACGACTTCAAGACGCATGTCGACGCCGCGCTCCGCGTGGGCGCAAGTCCCGTGGAGATTCGTGAAGCCGTGTATCAGTGCGCGCCCTACGTCGGATTTTCCCGGGCGGAGAGCGCTCTTCGTCTGATGAACGAGGTGTTTGCGCAGCACGACATCGCGCTTCCTCTGGAGAGTCAGGCCACGGTGACCGAGCAGACGCGCTACGCCGACGGCCTTGCCGTGCAGAAGTCCATTTTCGGGGACGCCATAGACACGATGCACAAGACTTCGCCCGAAGATCAGAAGGATATCGTGCAGAACTATCTTTCCGCCTGGTGCTTCGGCGACATCTACACGCGAAAGGGCCTGGATCTGAAGATGCGTGAACTTCTGACCTTCTCCGTCATCAGCGCCTTCGGCGGCTGCGACGCTCAGGTGCGTTCTCATGTGCAGGGCAATCTTGCCGTGGGCAACACCAGAGAGAACATGATCGACGCGCTGGCCCAGAGCCTGCCCTACATGGGCTTCCCGCGCACGCTGAACGCCCTTGCCTGCGTGAACGCCGTGGCGCCCGCCACTCCGGCCAGATAGCCTCGCTTTTCGTACGAAGCCTTTTTGTGCTCCTTACGTCCGTACCTTGCGGGCGGTCTTCATTCACACGCTTTTTCGGACGGCGACATGTCGTCCATGAGGGATTCATCATGAAAAAGAACGACACCGGTATCCTGGATGCTTTTTTCCGGCATGAAGACGCGATGGCGACATCGCGGCGCGTCTTTCTGAAGACGCTTGTTCTCGGCGCCGCAGCCGCGGCCGTGCCTGCGATTTTTCCCCGAGCGGCCTCTGCCGCTCAGACAGGAGGCGAGAGAGTGCTCATCGTTTATTTTTCCCATTCCGGCAACACCCGCAGACTGGCAGGCTTCATCCATGACCGCGTGGGCGGCCGGATGATCGAACTTAAGACCGCAAAGCCCTATCCCGAAGACTATGACGCCGTCGTTGACGAAGCCAGGAAGGAGCAGGAAGCCGATGCCAGGCCGGAAATAACCACCGCGCTCGACGGGCTCGACCAGGTGGACACGGTGTTCATCGGGTATCCCAACTGGTGGGGCACGCTGCCCATGCCCTTCTTCACGCTGCTTGAGCGCTATTCCCTGGCGGGAAAGAACGTCGTCCCCTTCTGCACTCATGAAGGCAGCCGCTTCGGACGCAGTGAGAGAGATCTCAAAGCTCTCTGCCCGCAGGCCCGGCTGCTGAAGGGCTTCGAGGTGCGCGGCTCCCGCGTGTCCGGCGCGGAAAAGGCCGTGGACGAATGGCTGACCGGACTCGGCCTGACGGCGAACAGGTAGCTGACCTTTTCCTGTTCTTGAAAAGTGCCGTCGCTTCGCGCCTGCCGGAGGGGATTTTCCCCTCCGGCCCCGGGAAGGGGACTGTCGCAACGCTTGAGTTTCGTCTGCCCCAGGATTTTCCTCCCGCCCCTGGACGGAGGGACTGAAAAATCCTTGTTGCGGCCCGCGGTCCGACCGCAGTCCGGACGCCGGGAGAAGCCGGGCGTCGGGAAGGGCCGGCGGCAGGAAGACGTTGAACGCTGTGGAAAAAGAATGTTCGAAGAAAGGAGCTTCCGCCTTCGGACATGCGGAAAACGCCCCGGGACGGGGCGTTTTTTTATGGGCCGAGAGCGCTCAGGAGAGCCCGGAGGCGCTTCTTCTCCGGTTCATGTCCCGAAGCGGCGGTTCTCCGAACACTCTCTTGTACTCCCGGTTGAACTGCGTCACGCTCTCGTAGCCCACGCTCATGGCCGCGATGGACGCGCGCTCGTGCTCCAGGAGCATGAGTCTCTGCGCCTCGTAAAGACGCAGCTGCTTCTGATACTGCAGGGGGCTGAGGCCCGTGAGCAGCTTGAAGTGCCGGTGCAGATTGGAAGCGGACATGTTGACCTTCCGCGCGAGTTCCTCCACGCGGAGAGGATGCCTGTAGTTTTCGCGTATCCAGTTGATGGCCTGCAATATCTGGTTGTTCTGCGTGCCCGGGGTGTTGAGCTGGCGCAGCAGACTGCCGTGGGGACTTATGAGCAGAAGATAGTGGAGTTCGCGCAGCATCATGGGAGCGCGGAACGGGATCTGTTCCGGCTTGTCCAGAAGCGTGACGAGCCTGAGAAACATTTCCGAAACGTCGGCGTCGGCATCGGCCACGGAGACGCCCGGACGTTCTTCCTCGCAGGGCGGGAGGGCGTTTCTCATCTCCATGGCGAGGGAGGCGAGGAGTTTTCTGTCAAGATAGAGGTAGACGAACAGGAAGGGCTGTTCATGCGAGGGCTTTTCCACGTAGGAAGCGATGGGCATGTCACGCCCGCCACGACGGACTGTCCCGCCGTATACACGTATTCCTGTCCGGCCATGATGGAATGTTTCGTGCCCTGCACCACGAGACCGACCAGCGGTTTTTCAAAGCACTGTTCGGGCGTGCCGCCGTCTTCCCGCCGGACGAGGTGCAGCCCCTCTATGGCGGTGGAAAGATTGCGGGGTTCAGGCAGGTGATGAAGAAGCCTTTCTTTCAGCTCCTCTTGCAGCCGTGCTGTTTTTTGAGGTTCGTTTGACATGGAAGAGGACCTCCGTTGCCTTGTGACTGTCGACGGGAACAAAGCTTCGCCTGAGGCGGGGCGTCACGTCTGCCGTTCAGGCGGAACGAACATGTCCGTTCCGCCTTTCAGGGGCTATGCCGGTTTCTCCCACCAGCGGGGAAAGACCGGCAGGGGGCGCCCCGGAAGCACGACTTCTCCTATGACGGGCGTGGCCAGCGTGAAGTTTTTGCCGGAAGATGCCGCCGTCACCCGGCGGAAGGGGTCGTCCCAGCTGTGGTACGCCAGAGAAAACTTGCCCGCATGAGCAGGCATGAGGACCTTGGCCCCGAGATCCTGCGCCGCCTGCACGGCCTCTTCCGGCGTCATGTGGATGTATTTCCAGCGCTCGTCGTACTGGCCGCAGTCGAGAAGAGCCAGGTCCGGCGCGCCGAATCGTCGCCTTGTGTCGGCAAAGTGGGGACCGTAGCCGCTGTCGCCGCTGAAGAACACGCGGCGTTGTGCCGATTCCAGTATGAAGCCCGTCCACAGCGTTCTGTTGCCGGTGAGGGAGCGGCCGGAGTAATGGCTTGCCGTGACGAGTCTGACGGCGACATTCCCTCCCAGATCCACGGCGTCGCCCCAGTCCGCCTCATGCACGAGAGCCCGGGGAAAGCCCCATCTTCTGAAATGCGCGCCCGTGCCGAGTCCGCAGACGACCATCTTCGTTTTTTCCTTGAGCGCCATGACCGTCGGATAGTCCAGATGGTCCCAGTGGTCGTGGGAAATGAGCAGACAGTCGATTGTAGGGATATCGCGCGCCGTGACCGGATTCGTGCCGGTGAAGGCCCGGACGCTGAAGGACACCGGCGCGGCGTGATCGCTGAACACCGGGTCGATGAGGATCCTCTTTCCGCCTGTCTGGAGAAAGAAGCTGGAATGGCCGAACCAGATGACGGCGTCCTCGTCGCGGGGGAGGCTGTGAAAGTCCGGTCTGCAGGAAGGCACGGGATACGGGGGAACGGGATCGGTCTTCTTCGTCACGAAGGAGCGCAGAAGCGCGCCAGCAAAGCTGCTTCCGTCACTGAGCACGGGCCGGGGAATGAGATTGCGGAATTCTCCGTCCGCATAGTGCGGGGAAAGGAGGATACGCCGCATATCTTCCCCTTCGGGCAGCGCTCCGAACTGTTCCTGATGGAGAAAGGCAAGCACGCCGCCTGTGCCCGCGCCTGCGGTGACGGCGGCTCCGGCAAGAAGACCGAGAAATTTCCGTCGGTTCATAGGACGGGATCGCCCTCCTTGCGCAGGCCGCGTCCGAGGCGGTACGCGTGCTCAAGAAAGGGCGTTCTCTTTATGTCTCCCTCAAGCCATACGCCGGGCACGACGATGCGGCCCGCGTCCTCCCAGCCGAGATAGCTGAGAAGCGCGTCGTAATGCGTGAGCATGGGAGCCTCGTCCCTTTTGGAATCGTTGGCGTAGGTCATGAGCAGCACGGCCTTCTTTCTGACGTGAATGGAACCGTTGATGGCGTAGAAGCGGTCGATGACGGTCTTGAGCTGCGAGGAGATGCCGAAGTAGTACATGGGAGTGACGAAGGCCACGAGATCGGCGTCGACGATGTGCTTTCGGACAAAGGAAAAGTCGTCGTCGAACACGCAGGGACCGTTCATGCCGCAGCTGTTGCAGGCGGTGCAGGGATGAACGTTTTTGTGTGCGGCGTCGAAGCGTGCCACGCGGTGACCGGATGCTTCCGCGCCTTGGATGAAGGCGTCGGCAAGCGTGTTGGAATTGCCGTGCATCCGGGGGCTTCCGGTAAGAACCAGTATGTTCATCCCGCTCTCCTTGCGTTCTGCGGCGAGGGCCCGGGAGGGACGGAGACCGGCCCTGTTCAGAAGGGCGCCTCCCGCGGCTGCGGCCGTCGTTATGAGAGATGTTCTGATAAAGCTGCGTCGATCCATCCGGGGCTCCTTTTCTGGAGGACAGGATACGGCATGTCCGCTTTTTTCGGATGATAGCTCCGGAAGGGGAGGGCTGCCAGATACTATCCTTTCGATTAATTGCCTGATCGTATCACGACGGGAAGAAAAAGGACGGACGGAAAAAGGAAAACGCCGTCCGAAGGCGGCGTTTCCTGCTCAGGAGGATATCTTTTGTCCGCCGTCCCGGGGAGAGACGAAGGCGGCGGACAAAAGCGGACGGAGCATCAGACCGTGACGACGGCGTGCTCCTGTTCCATGACTTCGTCGTATTCCCGGCGAAGGGTCTCCACAAGCTCGTGCACGGACACTATGCCGTTCACTCTGCCCACGTTGGCTCCGCAGAACACGAAGCCCTTGTCGAGATTGCCCTTCATGGCATTGATGAGCGCCGAGGAAATGCAGTAGGGCGTGGTGGAGGGATCGCAGGTCTTGATGCAGTGGAACACGCACTTGAAGGGCTTTTTCTTGCCTTCGCGCGCGGATTCTATGAACTCGTTTCTCAGGGCGCGTCCCGGCATGCCCACGGGACTGTGGATGATGGTGACATCCTCATCCTTCGCGTCCACATAGGCCTGCTTGAAGCGTACGTCGGCGTCGCACTCTTTTGTGGCCACGAAGCGGGTGGCCATCTGCACGCCCGAGGCGCCGAGGGAGAGCATCTTCGCTATGTCGGCGCCGCTGAACACGCCGCCTCCGGCAATGACGGGAATGGCGCGTCCGGCCTTGTCTTCCAGGGCCTTTGCCGCGTCGACCACGCCGGAGACCAGGTTCTCGAGGGCAAAGTCCTTGTCGAAGATGTGCTCCTCGGAAAAGCCGAGATGACCGCCGGCCATGGGACCTTCGAGCACGAAGGCGTCGGGAATGAGGCCGGTCTTGTGCATCCACTTTCTGGCTATGAGCGTGGCGGCGCGGCCGGAGGAGACGATGGGCACGAGCTTGGTGCGGAATTCTTCCTTCTTCTGGGCGCAGACATCCAGAAAGATCTTCGGCAGATCCATGGGAAGTCCGGCGCCGGAAAAGATGACGTCGGCGCGGGATTCTATGGCGGTGCGCACCATTTCGGCAAAGGTGGTGAGCGCGACCATGATGTTCACGCCGATGATGCCCCTGGTGGCGGCGCGGGCCTTTTCGATTTCGCGGCGCAGCGCGCGCACGTTGGCTTCCACGGGAGCGGAGGCCACGTCGGGCTCGCGCATGCCCACCATGGCTCCGGCAATGACGCCTATGCCGCCTTCATTGGCCACGGCGGAGGCCAGACCGGAAAGAGATATGCCGACGCCCATGCCGCCCTGAACGATGGGCGTGCGGGCGACAAGATCACCTATGTGCAGTGAGGGGAAAGACATGAAAGACCATCCTTCCTGTCTCCGTACGAAGGAGACGGAGTTGTTCGTTATAACCTGCTCATCCTTAAGAGCGGGACCATTGTAAAACCCCTTTTGCGTTATGACAAGGGGGGAAGAAAAATAACAGTTATTACCGGATAAGCGTTAAAATTCGTCAGTTCAGAGGGTTAGTTGTAAATTTACTGTTATTTTCAGAAAAAGGGCGAAGAATTTTTTGAGGCGCTTCCAACAGAGATTCCCCGCGCAAAAAAGGCCGGAAGCGTGTGCCGGAAGGCTTTGTTGCATGAATGTGACAAAAAGGACCACGGCGACACGTTTTTGTTTCATGCGCGGGCCCGGCGCGGGAAAAGGGACGAAAGGACGCGGACCGGGAAGAAGCGCCCCTTGCATGATGCGTCGTGCCTTTTGGGCACGGGGACCTGTTCTTTTCCGGTACGCGCGGCCGAAACGGGCACCTTCGCGGGGTGAAAAGCGGCGGTTATGGACTCTTTGGATGTTTTGGCGTAAGGAAGAAGGCTATGCCGACGGCAAGCCCGAGGCGTAACGGAAAAACAGGATATGCGTGTGAAATCGTCCTATGCGGAGACTCTGGCCTTTGACGACGCCTCTCTGGCCAGTCAGCTTTTCGGCCCCCTGAATGCCCATCTGGAACTTATTGCCGACGCTTCCGGCGCGGATCTGCAGACGCGCGGAACGGAACTGACCGTGAGCGATCCGCGTCCGGCGCAGCGGGAACTTCTGCTCAATCTCTTCACGCAGGGGTACGGGCTTCTGCGCAGCGGGCACACCCTCAGGGGCGAGGATCTGCTGCAGGGCTATGAGGAGCTTCTGCGCAATCCCCATGCCGACATAAGCAGGATGTTCCGCGAGGCGAGCGTCATCGTTTCGCCCCGCAAGAGTATCATTGCGCGCAACACGGCGCAGCGTCAGTATATGGAACTTCTGCGGCGCAACGAGCTCGTGTTCGCCACGGGCCCCGCGGGCACGGGCAAGACCTACCTTGCCGTGGCCATGGCCATTTCCATGCTGGCCGCCAAAAGGGTGAAGAAGATAGTGCTCACCCGTCCTGCCGTGGAGGCCGGCGAGAAGCTCGGCTTTCTGCCGGGCGACATGGAAGACAAGGTGAATCCCTATCTGCGTCCGCTCTACGACGCGCTCAGCGACATGCTCGGTCCCCAGGGCTTTGCCCAGAAGCAGGAATCGGGCGTCATCGAAGTCGCGCCGCTGGCCTTCATGCGCGGACGCACGCTCAACGACGCCTTTCTCATTCTCGACGAGGCGCAGAACACCACGCGCGAACAGATGAAGATGTTTCTCACGCGCATGGGCTTCGGCTCCCGGGTGGTGGTCACCGGCGACGTGACGCAGATAGACCTTCCCCCCGTCAACCGGGCTTTTCTGCGCGAGGGCGAAAAGGAAGGGGAAACGCGCTCGGGACTCGTTCATGCCCTGAAGGTGCTCGAGGGCGTGCGCGGCGTGGCCTTCCATCATTTCCACAGTTCCGACGTGGTCCGTCATCCGCTGGTGGGCCGTATCGTGGAAGCCTACGACACTTATGAAAAAAACTAGGAAGAAATCGCCGGTCAGCGTTTCCCAGCTTCTGGGGCATTCCCGTTCCATGTTCCTGCATCACCACCACGACTGGGGGCTTTTGTCCCTGGCCGCGGCTCTGGTGTTCATTTCTCTTCTCTGCGCCGTGCAGCCGGGACGCACCTCGCGCGTGGTGTACCCTGCGGGCGAGATAGCCGCGCACGACGTGGTGTCCGACAGGGATCTTCTCGTGGAGGACCCGCAGGCCACGCAGCTGCGCCGCGACAGGGCTCTTGCGCTTCAGCCCATGGTCTTCGACATCGACAAGAAAGCCATGGAAAGCTTCATGGACGAGAGTCTCGGCCTCTTGGACGAGATAAACAAGCGCGGCCTGGACAGCGCCGGCCTTGAAAACGTGCGCCGCGCCTTCAACGAGCGGCATCTTTCCGACGTGTCCGCCGCGTCCTTCCGTCTGCTCACCGCCTCCTACGTGCAGGAATATCTGCTCGGAACGCTCATACCGTGGATGGAATCCACGCTGGCAAGCGGCGTGATCGCCGACATGCGCCAGATCGCCAACACCGACAACGCCGTCATCGTGCGCGATCTCGACAGCGGCACGGAGATTCTGCGCACGCAGGCCGGAGGCCTCAAGGACCTGCGCTCGTTCCAGGTGGCGCTCGGCCGCAAGCTCCGCGCCGAGAACAAGCTCAATTCCCGCGTCAAGATAGCGCTCCAGGAGATCATGCCGCTCATGGTGGTCCCCTCGCTTGCCGTGAATCAGGAAGTGACGAACCAGCGCAACGAGGAGATGCTTGCCGCCGTGGAGCCCGTGTTCTACAAGGTGCAGCCCGGCGAAGTGCTCGTGCGTGCGGGCGACATGGTCACCCATGAACAGCAGATAAAGCTTCAGGCGCTCTTTCGCGCCACGCCCGGCGTCGTGGACTGGCATGTGTTCGGCGGCTGCGTGGTGCTGGGGCTTTTTCTGCTGCTCGGTCTTTTCATCACGCCGAGCGGCAACAAGGGCACGGTGCTGCGCACCAAGGATCAGAATCTCATAGCGCTCCTTCTCGTGGTGTTCAGCGTGGCGGCATGGTGCACCATGTACGTGCTTGCCGCCGCGGCTTCCGCCTCCACGGCGCACGTGCTGGCCTTCGCCTTTCCCGTGGCCGGAGGCACGGGCATGGCCGCGCTCATTTTCGCCGCGCGCAGGTACTGCACCGTGGGCCTCATGCTTTCCTTCTTCGCCACGGTCATCTTCCGCGGCGACATCGCGCTGTTCTTCTTCTATTTCATGTCGTCCATGACCAATACCTGGCTTGTGCTGCGTTCCCAGAACCGGCAGGACGTCATATGGGGAAGCGTGCCGCTGCTTCTCTGGATGCTCATGACGGGACTTGGTGCGGCGCTCTTCATCCATCTGGAATGGTCGCAGCTGCCTTTTCTGCTGCTTGCCCTCGTGTGCAACGCCGTGGGATCGCTGTTTCTGCTCTTCGCGCTCAGTCCCGTGCTTGAAATGCTCATGGGCTACACCACCCGCTTCCGCATGATGGAGCTCATGAATCTCGAGCATCCGCTGCTTCAGGAACTCATGATGACCGTGCCCGGCACCTATCATCATTCCCTTGTGGTCTCCAACCTCGTGGAGGCCGGAGCCGCGGCCATAGGCGCGAACAGCCTTCTGTGCAAGGTGGGGGCGCTCTATCACGACATCGGCAAGATCTCGCGGCCCGAGTACTTCGTGGAAAACCAGTTCGGCGGCCCCAATCCTCACGACAGGCTTTCTCCGGCCATGAGCGCGCTCATCCTCTTCTCCCACGTGAAGCAGGGCGCGGAACTTGCCGAGGAATATCATCTCGGCCGGGAGATCACCGACATCATCGTGCAGCATCACGGCACGCGCGGAGCCATGTACTTTTACAACAAGGCCCTGCAGATGGGCGAAAATCCGCGTCTTCAGGACTATTCCTATCCCGGCCCGCGTCCCCAGACCAAGGAGGCCGCCATCGTCATGCTGGCCGACTCCGTGGAAGCCTCGAGCCGCACCCTGGTAGACCCCACGCCCGCGCGCATCCGCGCCCACGTGACCAAGATCGTGAAGGGCGTGTACGCCGAAGGACAGCTCGACGAGTCCGACCTCACCTTCCGTGATCTCAACAAGCTCATAGACAGCTTCGTGCGCATCATCATCGGTCTTTTCCATCAGCGCATCGCCTATCCCGAGGAAAAGTCCGACCCCCACAGGAGCGGCAGAAAGAACGAGGAGGGCCGTCGCGAAGAAGCCGAGGAACTGCGCCCGGAATGGGTGATATCCTCTCCTCAGAAGCAGGCAAGGCCGTCCCGTCAGACCCCTGCCGGTCAGGAGGCGTCATCCGCCGCCTTGTCCGGCGGAGAGCAGCCGGACAGAGAGCAGGGGCCGTCCGCCGGGGACCTTGGACCGAAGGACAGGGCAGAGACGTCAAAAAAGCCTGCGGCCGGGAGAGGTGAAGAGAGCGCGGACGGGGACGCCTCCGATACCGGGGAGAAGGACGCATGAGCAGTCTGACCGGTCTTGATGTGGAAGTGCGCGGCGTCTGCCGTTTCTGCCGCAGGGAGTGGCTGCATCTTCTTGCGCGCATGCGCGAGGCCGCGGACGAGGCGGGCATGCTGCCCGGAGAGCCCAACGGTCCGAGAGCGCATGAGGACACGGCGGGCCTGTCTCCCGCCGACATGGGGATCCAGCTCATCGTGGCCCCGGACGGCGACATTTCCGACGTGAACGTGCGCAATCTCGGCTGTTCCGGTCCCACCAACATTTTGAGCTTTCCCGGCGGAGAAGGCGAGATCGGCACGCTTTTTCTGAGCGCCTTCACGATGGAGCGGGAAAGCGTGCTTTACGGACAGGATGCGGCCGTGCATGCAAGAAGGCTGCTTGCCCACGGTATGGGGCACATCCTGGGCTTCGATCACGGCCCCGAGATGGACGAATTCTGCACGTATCTGGAAGAATCCTGTCCGCTTCCGGGCAGGACCGACGAATAGACTCTTGACGTTCCGTCTCGCGTAGTACAAGCTGAAAAATCCTTTTCGTCATCAGGCGGACCTTTCGTGACGTCGGTCCGCACACATCGCATATCGGAGATATCATGGCCAGAATACAGAATGAACACCGTTGCGGATGGGTCGCGCTCATGGGACCGCCCAACGCGGGCAAGTCCACGCTGCTCAACGCCCTGCTCGGGCAGAAGATCAGCATCGTGACCTCCAAGCCGCAGACGACGCGCAGCCGCGTGGTGGGCATCATGTCGGAGCCGGGAGCGCAGGTCATCTTCATGGATACCCCCGGTGTGAACCATTCCCGTCAGCAGCAGCGCGGGCATCTGAGCAAGATGATGAGCCAGGCCGCCTGGCAGAGCATGGCCGCCGCTCATGCCGTCATGCTGGTGCTCGACTCGGAGCTCTACATCCGCAGACCCGAATTCCTCGACCGCGACATACAGTCCCTGCGCGACGCGCTCGTCGACGATGAGCGTCCCCTGCTCGTGGTGGTGAACAAGGTCGATCTTTTTCACGACAAGTCCCGCATGCTGCCCCTTCTGGTGAAGCTTCAGGAATACTTCCCGAAGGCCGAGATCTTCCCCATGTCCGCCCTGACCAAGGACGGCCTCGACGAGCTCAAGAAGATCATCACGGGCATGATGCCCGAAGGCGATTCGCAGTTCCCCGAGGACCAGCTTTCCACCGCGCCCACGCGCTTTCTTGCCGCGGAAATCGTGCGCGAAAAGGTGTTCGAGAGACTGCGTCAGGAAGTGCCCTACACCACGGCCGTGGACATCGAGGCCTGGGAGGAGGATCCGGAGCGCGATCTGACCATCATCCATGCGGTCATCTTCGTGCAGCGTCCCTCGCACAAGGCCATGGTCATAGGCCGCGCGGGAGCCACCATCAAGGAGATAGGCACGGAGGCCCGCAGGGACATCCAGAAGCTTATCGGCGGCAAGGTGCATCTTCAGCTCTGGGTCAAGGTGAAGGACAACTGGGCGGAGGATACCGAACTGCTCCATGACCTCGGTCTGGAAGAGGATTAGCATTTTTCGGGGGTCGCCGCAGGGCGGCCCCTTTCGCATGACGTATTGAGCGCCCGCAGGGGCGAAAGGCTGGATGAACATGACGTTGCTGGAAGAACGCTGGAGAGGGGTGCTGGACAACATGGCCGAAGCCGTGCGGAAGGCCGGACGCAGGGAAGACAGCGTGCGTCTCGTGGCGGTCTCGAAGTTCCATCCCGCGTCGGACATTGCCGAACTGTGCAGCCTCGGCCAGAAGGACTTCGGCGAAAACTACATTCAGGAAGCCCGGGCCAAGCAGAAGGAGCTGGCCGGTCTCGACATACGCTGGCACGCCATAGGTCCGGTGCAGACCAACAAGGCCAAGGAAGTGGCCGGACACTTTGCGCTCCTGCACACGCTGGACCGCGTGGAACTCGCCCGCGCCCTCATGCATCGTCTTCCCGAGGGAGCCGCGCAGGACGTGCTCATCCAGGTGAACGTGGGCGAGGAGCCGCAGAAGTCCGGCGTCCTTCCGGCCGCGCTTCCCCCGCTGTTCGACGCGCTCCTTTCGAGTGGACTCATCAGTGCCGAAGGCCCGGGCCTTCACGTGCGCGGGCTCATGTGCCTGCCGCCCCGGTGCGGCGAGGGCGAAGAGGCCCGGCCGTACTTCATCATGCTGCGCCGTCTCCGCGACGACATGGAAAAGCGCTTCAGCCTGTCCCTGCCCGAGCTTTCCATGGGCATGTCGGGAGATTATCGCG
>CAJJMX010000028.1 GCA_905192935.1 uncultured Mailhella sp. | reverse complement strand
CCTCACCGAAACGGGCAATGAGCGTCTTCTTGCCGGAAAGCCTGTCCTGATCGCGGTCGCGGAAGTTGTTGATGGTAAGCAGCAGATTGATGCACACGCCCACGGCCAGACCGGCCAGCGTGGCCTGCGGAGCCCATGCCCCCGCCTGTACGTAGTAGGTGAAGCCTACGGCCACAAGGCCGAAGAACACCACCACGAGAACATCGCCCCAGCCGTGCGCCGCCAGAGGATAGGGCCCCGCAGAATACAGGTAGGCGCAAACGAGGCAGACAAGAGCCACGCCCACCATGCTCCAGCCTCCGTACCATGCAAGCGGAAGTCCGGCGCAGAGAGCAAGCGCAAGATCAATGATGATGCCCGTCTTCATCTTGCGCGGCGATATCCAGCCCTGGGCACAGGCACGGCGAGGTCCGAGACGGTCATCTCTGTCGTTTCCCTGTTCAAAGTCGCTCACATCATTGATGAAGTTCGAGGCTATCTGCATGAGCAGGGCAAAAAGCACACACAAAAGCGCCGGAACCGGACGAAAGGTCCCGGACCATGCGGCCAGAGAACAGCCCACGGCCACGGGGGCGAGCGCCGCGGCCAGAGTCTTCGGCCGACAGGCCAGCACCCACGCGTACAGAGAATCCCTGCGAACTTCCTTTTCCATATCACAGCTCCCGCGGCCATGCCGCATGATGTATCGTCTTGACGCCCCATGAGGGCGAAGGCAGAATACCCCATCTTACAGGCAAAGAAAAGAAAACCTCCCGCGGAGGCTCCCGGCAACGTTCCGTCCTCCCCGGCGCGGACACACCCCTTATGAGGCTTTCCATGGCGGCAGCGATCAGCACCACCACGACGACACGCGGCAAAGGCCGTCCCCGCAGCTTCGACAGAGACGCGGCGCTCCTCAGGGCCCTGGAAGTGTTCTGGCAGCGCGGCTATGAACCTGCATCCATTTCCGAACTGTGCGCCGCCATGGGCATCAACGCGCCCAGCCTGTACGCGGCCTTCGGCAACAAGTCCCGGCTGTTTCTGGAAGCCGTGACCTTCTATGAGAAACGCTACTGGACCGCACCCTCGCGCCGGTTCATGGAAGAGAAGAACTTCTATCTGGCCGTGCACAACTTCTTTACCGAAGCAGCCTCCATTCTGCTGTCCTCCGACACGCCCTGCGGCTGCATGGTGGTGCTTGCAGCCGTCAACATCTCCGACGAAGAAAAGGATGTCATCGACACCCTGCACAGGATGCGCGTGGCCACCAGGGACATGTTTGCCGAAAAAATACGGCAGGCCGTCAGAGAAGGACAGCTTCCCGAGGACACCAGCGCGGAAGCACTCGCCTCGGCGTTCAACACCTTTCTTGAAGGCATGTCCCTCCAGGCCCGCGACTACCTGAACGAAAAGGCGCTGAAGGAAACCGCCTCCTATGCCGTGCGCATGCTCCCCAAGTGGCGCAGGCATCTGAAGCTCTGACTAAAAATTATTATTTTAAATAAAAAAATCAATATGTTACATATTTTCATATTGATTAATAAAAAAATATTGTCTATTTATGTATCGTTCACTATAATTATAAAAAAATACTGTTTCGATCGTGTGCCGCCGGGACCTTGTTCTGCATGACCGCCGCGCGCCTTCCCGGCATGAGCGCGGCGTTTCTGTCCTGTCTTCCTCGCTTTCGTTCCGAAGTCGTGCCCTTGACCTCTCAAGCCGTCCTTTCGTATTCTGGATGATATCCACCTTTTCTTCTACCTTCTTCCGCCATGCTGGATTTCCGCCGTCTCCTGTATTTCTGCACCATTGTGGAGCAAGGCCAGATCAGCCGAGCCGCCAGAATTCTGCACATCAGCCAGCCCACGCTGAGCCAGTCGCTCAAGGAGCTGGAGGACGAGCTCGGCCTGACGCTCATCCATCGGGAAGGCGGCAAGTGGCAGGTGACCGAGCGGGGACAGGCCTTCTATCTCGAAGCCCAGCGCATCCTGACGCAGGTGGACGATCTGGCGCAGAACATCCGCAATCCCTTTGCACGCAACGCCGACATCTTCGGCGAGGTGCGCGTGGGATGCAGCGGGTTCTGTCTGTCCTTCATACGGGCCATCCTGCCCCGCATGGAACAGGAATATCCGGGCATACGCATGCGCCTGCTGGTGACGGACAACATGTCACTGGAAAACAAGGTGCAGAGCCACGGTCTGGACCTGGCCGTTCTTCACCTGCCCCTCATGTACGGCAACTATGTGTCCGTACCTCTGGCCGAGCAGTATTTCGTGGCCGTATGGTCGCCGCTGCTCGAAGCTCCGGAAGAAGACCCCGTATCCCTCGGCACGCTTGCCTCCTTCCCCCTCATGCTTTCCCGGCGATGGTCCAACAGCGGCACGTTCCGGCCGTTCATCATTGCCATGCAGGAAGCCAATCTCAGACCGCGCATCATTCTGGACACGCCCGCCCCGTACTGGATGCTGGACACTCTGGAAGAGTTGCCCGCCGTAGCCATTCTCCACCATACCGAACTGCCCGGAAGGGCCCGCAAGCTTGCCGTGCGCCGCGTCGATCTTCCCAAGCTCATCTTCAGACCGGCCATCATCTGGGGCAAGGACAGCTACCTCACTCCCCAGTGCAGCAAGATCATCGATCTGCTCTGCGACTCGGCAAACGTTCCCAGACCCGTGGCATAGCCCCTCCTCTTCCCTTCTCAGGACGCGCCTTTCTTTTGCGCCGTGCGGGACTCGTCCGCACGTCTTTGCGCACGCCTTCGGTTCCGCTCCGCCAGGATCGGCGTTCCCGCATTCTCCCCGGCTTCTCCCCGACTGCCGTTTTTCTCTTCCCATACCTGACTCCGATCTCCGAGGCATAGGAAAAACCTATACCCCTTAGGGGAAAAAAGTATTTGTGCAATATCCCGCCTATGGACTAATGTGTATATAACAAAAGAAATATTCAACTCATTTTTACTGCAACACATATTTTCATGGAGGATTACTCATGAAAGTTCTTGCATTAAACGGAAGTCAGAATCCCAAAGGCGTCACGTATCATGCCATTCAACTTGTTGCTGAAGAACTCAGCAAGGAAAATATAGGACTTGATATCGTTCATGTCGGTGTAAAACCGATTGCAGGATGTATCGACTGCCGAAAGTGCAGAACAAATGGACATCATTGCATCCATAACGACATCGTCAACAAGATCATCGACATGCTTCCCGACTACGACGGACTCATTCTCGGCTGTCCCGTGCACTACATGGGCATTCCCGGACCGTTCAAGGCGGCGCTCGACAGACTGCTCTACGCCACGGAACATCTGGAAGGCTGGGGCCCCAAGCCTGCCACGGCCATAGCCGTCTGCCGCAGAGCAGGCGCCGTCAATACCGCCCAGCAGCTCGGCAACTATCTCAACTGCGCCAATCTTCTCACCGTCAACAGCCAGTACTGGAACATCGTGTTCGGCTGGAAGCCTGAAGAATTTCTGGAACAGGATGCGGAAGGCGTGCAGACCATGAAGGTGCTCGGCAGAAACATGGCCTGGATACTCAAGGTCATCGAGGCCTCCAAAGGAACCATTCCCGCTCCGGTGTATGAAAAGCGCGTGCGGGCCAACTTCTGCCGATAGGAAACCGCCATGCGAGCCATAGATTTTCGTCTTCGTCCCCCCTACAGGACCTATCTCAATTCCTTCATGTACGACATGCCTGCGCTGGAGAAGTCCCATGCCGTGCGCGATCTCGGTCCGGTGTCCGAAGCTGCCAGGCGCAGGGACACCTCCCTGCTCGTCGAGGAAATGGACAACGCGGGCGTCACCTGGGGCGTTGCTCCCGTACGTCTTCCTCAGGACGGAAACAACGACGACGCCGTCACGCTCATGGAGGAATTTCCCGGTCATTTTCTCGGCGTGCCGTGGATAGACCCCCTTGATCCCCGCTCGGCCTGCCTTGATGTGGAACGCTACTGCGTGAACGGACCTTGCCGCGCCGTGATCATGGAGCCCGGGCTCTATACCACGCCGGTCAAATGGTTCGTCAACAATCCCGACCTGTTTCCCGTGTATGAGTACTGCGCGGAAAAGAACGTGCCGGTGCTGCTCTCCTTCGGCGGTCGAGTCTCCGATCCCCGCTACTACGCGCCCGAACTCATCTATGATGTCGCCTCCCGCTTCCGCGATCTCAAGCTCGTGCTCTGTCACGGCGGCTGGCCCTACGTCACGGCCATCTGCAAGGTGGCCATGGACTGCCCGAATGTCTTTCTCTCGCCGGACACCTGGGCCATGAGCTTCGCTCCGGGCGGCGCGGACTACATACTTGCGGCCAACTACACGCTGCAGGATCAGATCGTCTTCGGCTCCTCCTATCCGGCCATGCCTCTGAAAAAGGCCGTGGAAAACTACGTCGGCCGTCTCCGTCCAGAAGTGGCGGACAAGATCATGTATCTGAATGGAGCCCGGCTCTTCGGGCTTGAAGCATAACCTCCACTCTCTGCTGCAAAGGAGAAACACTCATGGGACGACTTGAAGGACAGGTAGCCATAGTCACCGGCTCCACCTCCGGCATAGGCGCGGCACAGGCCGAAGCTCTGGCAAAGGAAGGCGCTCTTGTCGCCATTACCGGCAGAAACCGGCAGAGACTGGATGCCGAACTTGAAAAAATACGCGCCGCAGGCGGCAAGGCCATAGGCATGACCTTCGACATGCAGGACAGTGCCGCCATAAAAACATTCTACGACATGGTCATGAAGGAATGGGGCCGCGTGGACATTCTCGTAACCACCCACGGCATATTCGATCAGCGCCGAGGCTCCCTGGAAATGACGGAAAAGGACTTCCAGAAATTCATGCAGATCAACGTGATTTCCGTCTTCGTGCTGTGCAATCTCGTCATGCCGCAGATGATCGAGCGCGGCAAGGGCGTCATCATTGCCACGGCCTCCATAAGCGGCATGCGCAACACCGCCATGGGCGGCCCCCGGGGCAGCGCCGGCGGCGGCTCCGTGTACACATCCTCGAAACACGCTCTTGTGGGCTACATCCGCAGCATCAGCGCCCTTTACGCCTGGCAGGGCGTGCGTGCCAACGTCATCTGCCCCGGCTCCGTCGTGACTCCGTTCATTCAGGACAGTCTGGACAACGATCCCGACGGCTATGAAAAGCGCGTGCGCGTCATTCCCGCCGGACGCCTCGGCGTTCCCGAAGACATTGCAAAGGTCACGGCCTTTCTGGCCAGCGATGATGCCGGCTTCATTCACGGCGCCGTCATTCCCGTCGACGGCGGCCGCTCCAACGTCTAACTTCTGATGTCCGGGCGCTTCCCGGTGGAGGTTTCCATGTTTGCCAAAAAATGCGGAATCGCCGCTCTTATGTGCCTCAGCCTCACGGCTCTTCCCTTCGCCTCCCGTCCCGCCTCTGCCGCAGAAGACGGCAGCGGCATTCAAATCTCCCTGTCCGGCGGTCCCATGGGCGGAGGCGCGTCCATGGCGCTTGCCGCCTTCATGAAGGCCTTCCTTGCCGAATATCCCAAGGCCGTCATGGACCTTCTGCCGGGCAACGGCACGGCCAATCCCATACGCGTCTCCCGGGGACAGGTGCAGGTGGCCCATGCGCAGAGCGCTCTGCTCACCGCGGCCAAAAACGGCACGGAACCCTACAAGACGCCGTATTCCAACCTGCGGTCTCTCTTCAAGATCAACGACGACTGCCGTCTGCTGCTCTTCGTGAGGGACGACGCTCCCATCACCAGCCTTGAAGACATCGCGAAACAAAAGCAGGCCGTGCGCTTCAGCCCGGCCACCCGAGGCTCCACCAACGACATGTTCTCCCGCTGGACTCTGGAAGAATACGGCATCGACTACAAGAAGATTCAGGACTGGGGCGGCGCCGTCACCTACATCACCTTCGATGCCATGGTCGACGCCATGAAGGACAATCAGCTCGACATGGTCGGCTGGAACGGCCCCGGCTTCCCCTCCTTCCTGCGTCAGATCATGCTTTCCAAGGATGTCCGCTTCCTCCCCGTGGGCGAAAAGGAAATGGAACGCCTGAAGGCCCGCGGTCTGCGCGCCTCGGTCATCAAGGCAGGAGAATTTGAAGGCGCCGTCAAGGAAGACGTGCCCTGCGTCAGTGACGTCACCGAAATCATCTGCACCGAAGACCTTCCCGACGACGTTGCCTACAAGATAGTAAAAATATGGACGGAGAACAGCAAGGACATAGCTCTGGCAAACCCCGGATACGGCACCTACGATCCCGCCGTATCCTGCCAGGGAACCGCACTGCCCCTGCATCCGGGAGCGGAAAAATACTACCGTGAGGCCGGCTATCTGAAATAGTCCGCGCAGGGAACGCCCCGCCCCCTCCGGGGCGTTCCTTCCCGATGCGCCTTTCGTCGCTGCATATTCTCCACCCAGGCAGCTCTCTTGCATTCCCGTCTCCAGGAGTCCTCCATGACAACTTCCAACTTAAGATCCCTGCTTCAGCCTGCCTTCATAGTACTTTCCATATTTCTCTGCTGCTTCCAGGTCTATACGACTTCCGGCATCGCCGTGGTCAACTCCACATTGCAGCGCGTCGCACATCTGAGCATCGTTCTCTGCCTGGTGTTCCTTTTCGTACCCGTGTCCCCGGTCTACAAGAAGAAAAAGGAACCGGCGCTGCTCGTCCTTTTCGACACCTGTCTCGCCCTGCTGGCCCTGGCCATTGCCGCCTACTACTTTCTCAATGAAACGGCCATATTTGAACGCTTCGCCTATGTCGATCCGGTCGAAGACATTCAGATGTGGTTCGGCACGGCCCTCATCGTTCTGGTACTTGAGGCAACAAGAAGAACGTCCGGATGGCCTCTGGTCATCGTGGCTCTCTGCTTCATTGCCTATGCGCTGTTCGGCGCCAATCTGCCCGGACCTCTCGCTCATGTGACCATTTCGCCCGAGGCTCTCATCGAACAGCTTTTCCTCCTGACGGAAGGCATCTACGGCGTGGCCATGTCCGCCGCCGCCACCATGATCTTCGCCTTCGTGCTCTTCGGTGCCTTTCTGGAAGTCTCGGGCATGAGCAACCTGTTCATCGATCTCTCCTGTCTGCTCACCAAAAAGACCAAGGGCGGTCCGGCCAAGGTCGCCATTTTCGCCTCGGCCCTGTTCGGAACCATTTCCGGCTCGGCTCAGGCCAACGTGTACGGCACGGGCATATTCACCATTCCGCTCATGAAGCGCGTGGGCTACAAGCCTCACTTCGCCGGCGCCGTGGAAGCCTGCGCCTCCACCGGCGGCCAGCTCATGCCCCCCATCATGGGCGCGGCGGCCTTCATCATGGCCGACGTTACGGGACTCGGCTACCTGACCATTGCCAAGTCCGCCCTTCTGCCCTCCATACTGTTCTACCTCTCCCTCTACTGCATGATCCACTTCGAGGCCGTGAAGTACAACATAGGCACCATGCCGGAGAGTGAAATCCCCTCCGCGCAGTCCGTGATTTCCCGCCTTTACTACATGCTTCCGCTGGTCTTTCTCGTCATCGTCATGGTCATGGGAAGAAGCGTGAACTCCGCCGCCTTTGCAGGATGCCTCGTCATCTTCCTGCTCTCCCTCATCAAGAAGGAAACACGCCTCACCCCCTCGCGCCTCAAGGACGTTGCCGTATGCGCGGCCCGCAATACGCTCATGATCACGAGCTGCTGCGCCTGCGCGGGCATAGTGGTGGGCATCATCGGCCTTACCGGCGGCGGCTTCAAGCTCATCAACATGATCATGAACTTCGTGGACGGCAATCTTTTCCTGCTGCTCGTCATGCTCATGATCACCTGCTTCATCGTGGGCATGGGCGTTCCCACGGCTCCGGCCTACATCATCGTTTCCGTCCTCGCCGCCCCGGCCATGATAAAGCTCGGCGTCCCCATGATTTCCGCCCACATGTTCTGCCTGTACTACGCCGTGCTCTCCACCATCACGCCTCCCGTATGCATGGCCGCCTTCTCGGCCGCAGGCATAGCGGAAGCCAACGCCATGCGCACGGGATTCACCTCCGTCAAGCTCGGCGCCATAGCCTTCATCATTCCCTTCTTCTTCGTCTATCAGCCGGGTCTTCTCTTCACCGGCGACCTGCTGGAAATCATAAGCGTGTCCGTGACCTCCATCATAGGCGTCATCGGACTGACGGCCGGTCTCCAGCGCTTCTTCGTCACGAACTGCAGCATTGTCGAATCCGTCGTTCTGTTCGCCTCCGGCCTGTGTCTCATCTACCCGGGAAGCATCACGGACCTCATCGGCATCGGCGGCATCGTCCTCATCTACGTCATCCAGCGGGTCTACGACGTCCGCAAGCCCGGCAGAGCATAAGCCATGCAGAAAATCATCGACTTCCGCAGCCGTCCCCCCTTCGGCAGCTTCGTCCGCGACTGGATATTCCGCCTGGACGACGTGCCCGGCAATCCCGGACTCAGAACAAAGTATCGGAACATGGGCATGGATCTGCCCGCCTCCCTGCTCAGGCAGTCCATGGACGAATTCCTGAAGGAAAACGAGCGCTGCGGCATCGTGCACAGCGTCGTGCCCCTGAGAGTGCTGCCAAACCTGCACAACGAAGACCTGGTCGAACTGCTTCAGACCCTGCCCGGACGCTTCACCGGCTTTGCCGGACTTCGTCCCGTGGAAGACGGCCTCGATAAGACCATGGAAACCGTGCGCACGCTTGTCGTCGACGGCCCCTGCACGGGCATCTACATGGAGCCCGGACTTGATCCTCATCCCTGGCTCGTCGACGCCGAAAGTCTGTTTCCCCTCTATGAGCTGTGTCAGGAGAACGACGTTCCGCTCTACCTTCTGTTCGGCGGAGTCTTCCACAAAAACGGCGCCCCTGACTACGACATCTATTCCCCCGCACGCATAGAAAGACTGGCGAGAGCGTTTCCCTCACTCAGGATCCTTCTCTCCCACGCATGCTGGCCGTGGACGACCCATGCGTGCGCCGTGGCCATGAACTGGGAAAACGTGTGGCTCTCCCCCGACGGCTTCATGATCGATCACCCCGGTTCGCAGGACTACGTCACGGCGGCCAACTACCGTCTTCAGGACAAGATTCTTTTCGGCAGTCTCTATCCCAGCGTTCCCGTGGAATTCGCCGTGAAGAGATACACAGCACTGCTGCGCCCCGAGGTGCGGGAAAAAATATTCTATCGCAACGCCGTCTCTTTTCTGAAACTCGAAGACGACTCGGTCCGTTCACGAAAAGCCTGCTCAAGGAGCCCTCACGATGGAAGCACAGAAAAAACACGCCATTAAAGTTACCGTCCTCAGGACCATGAAGATCACGGACGTCTTCGATCGGCCCGTACCGGAGCAGGTGTCCCACGCCCCGGAGTGCTGCGCAAGACTTCAGGAAGGACAGACCTTCCTCATCAGAGAAAACGGAGAGTGCGCAGGCACGTTTCCCTGCAACTGGGCATGGAACGACCTTTATCCCGTCATCACGGCCATGCAGACGGGAGGACATTTCGTCATGAAAAAACGTCGCGGCATTCAGTATTCCTGCTGCACCGACGGCACCATGCCCGTCATCTTCAAGCTGGAATATCTCCCCGGCGACGATGAGGAACCGGCCTCCTCCCCGGACAGGGAGGGCAATGTGCGCGCGCCCTTGAAAATAACGGTCGTGCGGACGCTGCGCCCTGCGGACATCTACGGAAAAGTCCCGGATGACACCGCGCCGGCCCTGTCTTCCCATGACCTCAGGGAAGGGCAGACCTTCCTTGTGGGACAAAACGGCCGCTGCCCCGAAAACTTTCCCGGGGACGCCTGGCATGATCTCAACCCCTACGTCCTGTCCCTCCAGCTCGGCGGGGATTTCCCGGGCTTCAGCAAGGGCGTCTTCTACGCTTCCTCCTCCGACGGACTGTTCCCCGTCTTCTTCAGGCTGGAGAGACTGCCTTCCCTGTAGAAGCGTCTCTTCCGCCGACAAGGACTCACGCCGCCCCCCGGGCGGCGTCTTCTTTTTCCGGGGTGCTCTCACGCTCCATCAATTGACCTTCATGTCTGAGAAAGGTATTCTTTTCAGCCGTCAGTCATTCAGGATATGCGCCAAGTCGCATGGTTCCACCGCTGCCCCGCGCGCCCTGAACGCGCAGCAGCCAAACGACACGAGGCCCCCATGAGCCAGAACACCCCCGCCCCTGAAGCGGAACGCCCCCAAGGCACGGATTTCCTCCGCGCCCGCATCAATCAGGACAATCTCACCGGCCGTTTCGGCGGCCGCGTGCACACCCGTTTTCCTCCCGAACCCAACGGCTATCTGCACATAGGCCATGCCAAGTCCATCTGCATCAATTTCGGTCTGGCCAAGGAATACGGCGGTCTGTGCAACCTGCGCTTTGACGACACCAACCCCGTGAAGGAAGACACCGAGTACGTCGACTCCATCCAGAAGGACGTGCAGTGGCTGGGCTTCCAGTGGGCCGGTGATGTCCACTACGCCTCCGACTATTTCGATCAGCTCTATGAATACGCCGAAAAGCTCATCATGATGGGCAAGGCCTACGTGGACGAACTTTCCGCCGACGAGATACGCGAATACCGCGGCACGCTCACGAAGCCCGGCATCCCCAGCCCGTGGCGCGACCGCCCGGCCGAGGAGAGCCTCGATCTGTTCCGCCGCATGAAGGCCGGCGAATTTGAGGACGGCAGATACGTGCTCCGCGCCAAGATAGACATGGCGTCTCCCAACATCATCATGCGCGATCCCACGCTCTACCGCATACGCCATGCCACGCATCACCGCACGGGCGACAAGTGGTGCATCTATCCGATGTACGACTTCACCCACTGCCTCTCCGACTCCATAGAAGGCATCACTCATTCCATCTGCACGCTGGAATTCGACAACAACCGCGAGCTGTACGACTGGGTGCTGGATACGCTCGGCGTCTATCATTCACAGCAGATAGAATTTGCGCGGCTCCAGCTCACCTACACCGTGCTTTCCAAGCGCAAGCTCATCCAGCTTGTGAAGGAAGGCTATGTGCGCGGCTGGGACGACCCCCGCATGCCCACCATTTCCGGACTGCGCCGCCGCGGCTACACTCCCGAGGCCATCCGCGACTTCTGCTCGCGCATAGGCATCGCCCGCAGCGCCGATTCCGTGGTGCACTACAGCCTGCTGGAATTCTGCTGCCGTGAACACCTGAACGCCGTCGCGCCCCGCTGCATGGCCGTGCTCAATCCTCTCAAGGTGGTCATCACCGACTATCCCGAGGATCAGGTGGAGGAATTCGACCAGCCCCTGCATCCCGAAGACGCCTCCTTCGGCAGCCGCAAGGTGCCCTTCTGCCGTGAAATCTACATCGATCGCGACGACTTCCGCGAAGATCCGCCCAAGAAATACTTCCGTCTCGCACCCGGTGCGGAAGTGCGTCTGCGCTACGCCTACTACATCACCTGCCAGGAGGTCATCAAGGACGCCGACGGCAACATCGTGGAACTGCACTGCACCCATGACCCCTCCTCGCGCGGCGGTTCCAGTCCCGACGGCCGCAAGGTCAAGGGCACGCTGCACTGGGTGAGCGCCCGTCATGCCGTTCCCTCCGAAGTGCGTCTGTACGAACAGATGTTCACCACGGAAAGCGACAGCGACATCGAAGAAGGCAAGACCTTCCTCGACTACTTCAATCCCGATTCCGAAAAGGTGGTCACGGCCATGGCGGAACCCTACCTCGCCACGCTTCCCGCAGGCAGCCACGTGCAGTTCGAGCGCGTAGGCTACTTCTGCGCGGACCCCGACGGCACGCCGGAACATCCCGTGTTCAACCGCACCGTAACGCTCAAGGACTCCTGGGCGAAGATAGAAAAAAAGCAGTAGAAAGAAGCCGGGGATCCCGCATTCTCCGCTCTCTTTCAAGGCGCCCTGCCGGGGCGCGGCCGCGGAAGGCCAGCACCTTCCCGGAAGCATACGCGGAAAAACACCGCAACGGGCGGCGGCAAGCCGAAACTGTCCGCCGCCGAAGACCGGACTCCTCAGAAGGAGGCAGCATGTCCATTTTTGAAAAGAACCAGGCTCTGGCCAGTCTGTTCGAACAGCACAAGGCCCGCCTGTGCGAAGAAGAAGGCCTGACGGAAGAACAGATACGTTCCGCCATCGAAAACGGCACCATGGTGCTGCTCGGCAACCCCAACCACAAGGACGTGCGTCCCATTCTGGTGGGGCAGCCCTCGCGGGTGAAGGTGAACGCCAACATAGGCACCTCTCCCTTCCACTGCAGCGTGAAGGGCGAAATGCGCAAGCTCAAGATCGCTCTGGATGCCGGCGCGGACACCGTCATGGATCTGTCCATAGCGGGCGACCTCGACGACATCCGCCGTCAGATGCTGGACGCCTGCCCCGCGCCTCTCGGCACGGTTCCCATGTACGGCGTGGCGCAGATATACATCGACCGCGGCGAAGACCCGGCCACCATCGACCCTGAAGTCATCTTCGCGGACGTGGAAAAGCAGGCCGAACAGGGCGTGGACTTCATGACCCTGCACTGCGGTCTTACCCGTCAGGGCGCGGAATGGGGCGCCAAGGGCGGCCGCGTCATGGGCATCGTGTCCCGCGGCGGCAGCATCCTTTCCCGCTGGATGCTGCGCAACGACAAGGAAAATCCCCTGCTCACGGGCTTTGATCGCCTTCTCGACATTGCGCTGCGCTACAACGTCACGCTCTCTCTCGGCGACGGCCTTCGTCCCGGAGCGGGCAGCGATGCCGGCGACGCGGCCCAGTGGATGGAAGTCATCATGCTCGGCCAGCTGGCGAAGCGCGGTCTGGAAAAGGGCGTGCAGTGCATGATCGAGGGCCCCGGCCATGTGAACCTGCGCGAGGTGGAAGCGCAGATCATCAACATCAAGACGCTTACCCACGGCGCTCCCCTCTATGTGCTCGGCCCCATCGTCACCGACACCACTCCCGGCTACGACCACATTGCCGGCGCCATCGGCGGCGCTCTGGCCGTCAAGGCCGGCGTGGACTTCCTGTGCTATCTCACGCCTGCCGAGCATCTCACGCTGCCCGACGAGGACGACGTGAAGCAGGGCGTCATGGCCTCCCGCGTGGCGGCGCAGGCCGGTGAGAACGCTCTCGGCACGCCCCGTGCCAGAGCCCGGGAAGCCAAGATGTCCAAAGCCCGCATGGAACTCGACTGGGACGCCATGCGCGAGGCCACCATC